>VGQS01000001.1 GCA_016882285.1 Cyanobacteria bacterium K_DeepCast_35m_m2_155
CAGCTCGGCCCCGAGCTTGGCGGCACTGCGGCAGGCACCCGCCATGGTGGCCGGGATGTCGTGAAACTTGAGATCGAGAAACACGCGCCTGCCCTGCTTGCGCAGCTGCTCGACCACGCCAGGGCCGGCGGCCGTGTAGAGCTCTAGACCCACCTTCACCCAGCGCAACTGGGGCAAACGCGCCACAAAGGAGAGGGCCTGCTCTGGGCCCATGCCATCCAGGGCCACGATGATGCGCTCAGCCGGATCGCGCTCCAACAGGGGCTGCATCAGTGGCTCACCAGACGCCGAAAGGTCTTCTTGCCCAACTGAAGCACCTTGCCATCCAGTGCGGCTGCGGTTGCAAACTCAACATTGGGATCGGCGATCTTTTCGCCATCGAGCTTGATACCGCCCCCCTGGATCTGACGGCGGGCATCACTGCTGCTGCTGCAGAGGCCAACAGCCGAGAGCAGATAGAACGCCTTGGCGGGAAAGTTGACCACCGCCAGCGAGACCTCGGGCACCTCGGCAGCAGCGGCTCCACTGCCACGGGCACCGCCTACCAAGTTGGCGGCATCGGCTTGAGCCTGCTGGGCTGCGGGCAGGCCATGGCGCGCCCGTGTCACCTCCAGGGCCATCACCTTCTGGCGCTGGCGCGGGTTGGCGGGCAGTGCCGCCAGATCCAGATCGGTGAGCAGGGTGAGGTAGTCATCCACCACCGCATCGGGCACCTTCTCCAGCTTGGAATACATCGACAGCGGGTCTTCGGCCAGCCCCACGGTGTTGCCCAGGCTCTTGCTCATCTTCTGCACGCCATCGAGCCCTGGCAAAATCGGCAGCAGCAAGCCGTACTGCGGCTTCTGGCCGTAGTGACGCTGCAGGTCGCGGCCCATGGCCACGTTGAACTTCTGGTCGGTGCCGCCGAGCTCCACATCGGCCTCGACCGCCACCGAGTCGTAACCCTGCAGCAGGGGATAGAGAAATTCATGCAGCACGATCGGCGTACCCGATCCGTAGCGCTTGGCGAACTCCTCCTTCGCCAGCATCTGCCCCACGGTGCTGGTGGCCATCAGCTCGATCACCCGGGGCAGATCGAGCCCCGCCAGCCACTCGCTGTTGCGGCGCACCTCGAGCCTGCCTGAAGTGGTGAAATCGAGTAAGGCGCGCGCTGGATCCTGGCCCTGGCCCAGCTGCTGCAGGTAGGTGGCGGCATTGGCCTCGACCTCGGCCTCGCTGAGCTGAACCCGGGTGCTGCTTTTGCCGGTGGGATCGCCGATGCGGGCCGTGAAGTCGCCAATGATCAGCACTGCGGTGTGACCCGCGTCCTGAAAGGCCCGCAGCTTGCGAAACAGGATCGAGTGCCCCAAGTGAATGTCGGAGCCGGTGGGATCGATGCCGAGCTTGATGCGCAGGGGGCGCCCTTGGCTCTGGGCCTGCTGCAGGCGTGCAGCCAGAGCCTGGTCGGCATCGCTTGCCGCCGCGCCCTCGCCCGCCGGGAACAGATCGGCCATGCCGCGCACCAGCCACCCCGGAAGACCCATCTGCGCCACCGCCTTGCACCCAACCGTCACTGCGGCGGATCGTAGGCAGCGACGAAGCTCAGCCCTGCTGGTCAAGCTGGCCCTTCATGCGGGTCAGGGTCTGCTCCATCTGCTGGAACATGGTTTCAGGGGTCAGGCCGAACTGGCCCAGCTGGGTGCGCAACTGCTCGACGGTGAGCTTGGCCTGGAAGTCTTCGGAGAGCTCGAAGCGCTTCATGAACACCCGGTAGCGCTCCATCATCTCTTCCATGCGCTCGATGTAGAGCTTTTTGCCCTCACGATCGAACTTGCCGTACTCGCCTCCCAGCTGCATCAACTGCTGGTAGTCGCTGAACAGGCGCTTGGCCTCGTCCTGAACAATGTCGGAGTCGAAAAAGGCCATGGGCCCTGCCTGGCTGCAGAGATGAACGTCATTGTGCTGCGCTGGGGCTGGGCAGGGGAGTGCGGATCCACGTAAATGAAGCCACCCTGAAGACAGCTGAGGGAGGGTGATGGATCTGACCGCGCGCATTGGCGCGATCCGTCAGAACGCTGCTTCGCTGAAGGATCTGCTGGAGCAGGAACGGTTTGTGGTGTGCTTTGGTCAGCACTCCGCCCTGTGCTTCTTCCTGGCTGGCCACCTCAGTGAGCACCAGGTGGTGGGAGCCTGCACCACGGCAACGGAGGCAGTGGCCTGGCTTGAGACGAGCCAGCCCACGTTTCTCCTGTGCAGCGATCAGCTCGAAGAGGGCTGCGGCATCGAGCTGGTGATCAGTGCCAAACAGCGGTGGCCGAGCCTACGGACCCTGCTGTTGATCAACGGCAAGCCGAGGGCCAGCCGTTTGAGGGTTGCCATTGACGTCGGCTGCGACGGCCTGCTGCTCGACGCCAGCGTTGGCCTGGGCGCCGCCAGCAACGCCCTGCGCACCGTCTGCGGCGGCGGCATCGTGATCGACCGCAGTGTTGTTGCGCTGCTCCACAGCACGGCAGCCTCCAGCGCGGCAACAGGGCTTGGGGCGCCAGGCCTGAGCCCCCGAGAACGGGAGGTGCTCAGCCTGCTCGCACGCGGCGACAACAACGCCGCCATCGCCTCTGCCCTGGTGATTTCCCAGGACACGGTCAAATCCCACGTCAAACATCTGCTGCTCAAACTCAACGCCAAAGGGCGCACCCATGCGGCGGTGCAGGCCATCGAACTGGGCCTGGTCGACTGGCCCCAGAGCGCCAGAGCTCGCTAATTTTTTGCCATGGGCCAGAAGCACTGGTTGGATCCCCTGGCGCGCCGGCTGCTGCAGGCGAGTGGTCAGCTCCCGGCGCAGCCCGTCGCGGAGCCCCAAGACCAACCCCTCGAACCTGATCACGTCGAGCGTGATCTGCTTGAGCTCAAACTCAAGCAGCAACCAGGCCGCCGCCTCAGCAATGCGCAGGAAGTGCGCCTGGCCGCCGAGCTGGGTTGGCGGCTCGATGTGAATCGGGCCACCGCCACCGATTGGCTGCGCCTGCCCGGGATCAGCGCTGAACAGGTTGATTTGTTGATGCGCCTGCAGGCCGGTGGCGTGCAGCTCAGCGGGCCGGACGATCTCGAGCGCCTGCTCAACCTGCCCGCGGCCATCGTGGCCAGCTGGCAGCCCCTGTTGCAATACCGCTGGTACGGAGAACCAGCGGCCGCTGCGGGCGAGCCGGTTGTGGATCTCAATCTGGCCAATGCCAAGCAGCTGCAGGCACTGGGGCTGTCGCCGCAGCGCTGCACGCGCCTGCTGCGTGAGCGGGCCCGTCAACCGTTCAGTGACCTGGCCGATCTGCAGCGCCGGCTGCAGTTGCCGGCCGATCAGATCGAAGCCTGGATCGGCAAGGTGCGCTTCGGAGCGGGACTCGCCGGGCCGAGCCTGCCGCTGCCGGGCCGACCCCGTTGAGGGCCGGCCAGATGCGACAGGGCGATCTGTTTGCAGCGGATGCCGGCTCCGCGCCCCTGCAGCGGGCAGAGCCATTACCGCTGTTGGCCAACCAGCTACTGGCCTGGCAGCAGCGGGTGGCAAGCCATCAGGCAGCCCTGTTTGCCGGCGGCACACAACGAAGCCAGCAACAGGACCTGTTGGCCCTGACCGCTGAACCACACGCAGAGATTCAGCCGCTGTCACTGCGCCAACAGCCCCTGTCGTTCTGGCGCTGGCCCGAACCACAGGTGCGTGGAGCAGCGCTGTATTTCGTGATCGACCGCCGATCAGGCGACGATCAGCCCCTGCTGCTGTACATCGGCGAGACCGCCAGGGCCGAACAACGCTGGAAAGGCGAGCACGACTGCAAGGCATACCTAGCGGCCTATGGCGAGGCCATCGCCAAAGCCGGTTTGCCGAGCCGTCTGAGCATCAGCTTTTGTAGTGACGTGCCTGAAGCAACCAAGGCGCGTCGAGCCCTGGAGCAAACACTGATCCAGCTCTGGCTGCCGCCTTTCAACAAAGAGACCCGCCTGCGCTGGGCCACCCCCTTTCAAGCCGAGGGCCCCTGAGGTGCTGGCTACCATCGCTGGCCAGTGGCCAGAGAACCCGTGCAGATTCGCGCGCAAACGATCCGCCTTGAAGAGGCCGGCGCCCTCTCGGGTCTCGGCGCTGAGGCCCTGGCCGTTGGCCTGTTCAGTGGTGAACGGATCCAACCGCTGCGTCAAGCCCTCGAGCAGCTCTTGAGTGCTGCAGAGCACGACGCTTTCATCAAGCGGCTTGAGCAGCGGCGCTTCAAGGCCAAAGCAGGCGAATGCCTGAGTTTCGAGCGTCTTGGCAGCAGGCCAGGCACCTTGATCCTGATCGGACTGGGAGAGCCTGAGGGCTTTGACCTGCAGGCTTTGCGAACGGCCACCGCCAGCGTCTGCAAAGCAGCCTCAGCCCTGCCTTCACTGGCCCTGGCCATGCCCCTGGAGGGTCTCGCGGCGCCTGCGGCAGCGCGTGCCATGGCCGAAGCGGCCCAACTGGCCCTGTTTGCCGACCAACGCTTCAAGAGCGACGCTGAACCGAGCAGCCAGCTGGTCGACGTGACGCTGCTAGGCCTCGATGCCGCAGTCGCCAGCGAGATTCAGGACGCTGGCTCCATCGTGCGCGGTGTCTCGCTGGCGCGGGAGCTGGTGGCGGCCCCGCCCAATGTGGCCACACCCCAGCACCTAGCCGACATCGCCGCCCAACTGGCCCATGAACACGGCCTTGAGCTCAAGCTTCTCGAGCGCAGCGACTGTGAAGCCCTGGGCATGGGCGCCTACCTGGGGGTCGCCCAAGGCTCGGTGCTACCGCCCAAGTTCATCCACCTGATCTACAGGCCCTCAGGCCCAGTTCAGCGCCGCGTGGCCCTGGTGGGCAAAGGACTCACCTTTGATTCGGGCGGTTACAACCTCAAGGTGTCCGGCTCTCAGATCGAACTGATGAAATTCGATATGGGCGGCAGTGCAGCGGTGCTGGGGGCCATGCGCGCGATCGGCGAGCTCAAGCCCGCCGGCGTTGAGGTGCACATGATCGTGGCGGCTTGCGAAAACATGATCAGCGGCGAAGCGGTGCATCCCGGCGACATCGTGACGGCCTCCAACGGCAAGACCATCGAGATCAACAACACCGATGCCGAAGGCCGGCTGACCCTGGCCGATGCCCTGGTCTACGCCTGCAAGCTCGAGCCCGATGCCCTGATCGACCTGGCCACCCTCACGGGCGCCTGCGTGATTGCTCTGGGCGAAGAAATCGCCGGATTGTGGTCCAACACCGATGGCCTGGCCCAGGCGCTGCTGAAGGCTGGCGATGCCGCAGGCGAGAGCTTCTGGCGCATGCCGCTGCGCAGCTCCTACAAGGACGGCCTCAAGAGCACCCATGCCGACATGAAGAACACCGGCCCCAGGCCGGGTGGTTCGATTACGGCGGCCTTGTTTCTGCAGGATTTCATCCAGCCCGACGTGGCCTGGGCCCATCTCGATATCGCCGGCACGGTCTGGAGCGACAAAGGACGCGGCTGCGACCCCGCCGGCGCCACCGGCTTTGGGGTGCGCACCCTGGTGCAGTGGCTGCTCGACGGGGCAGTGACCAGCACAGCCACGTAGGGTTGCAGGCAACCAAGCCTGTCGCGATGGCCGTTCAGAAGATCCGTTGGTACGTCAAGGCACAATTGGGTGTGCTGCTCCTGCCTGCTGGCCTGTGCCTGTTCGGCGAAGCGGTGATCCGCAAAGGAATACAGACCCTGGCCGCCTCTGCCAAGGCGGTGGATCCGATCGCCAATGCCGGGCCCTGGTTTTGGTATGGAACCTTCGGCCTCATCCTGATCAACGCAGGGGTTGGGCTCATGATCGAAAGCGGCTTGCTGCGCGGCTATCCACGCCGCAACCCTGAAGCCTGAAACGGCCTCAAGCCGCAGCCTGGCGGCGGCCGGTGGCACCAGCAAGCTGAGCGGTGGCTGCCTCGCCCAGCCTGCTCACCAGCTCCTGCGGGGTTTCCAGAGCGTGGATCTGCCAGCGCGCCCGTTCGCCGCAGACCGCCAGCAGGCGATCAAGATCGTCGGCCGCCTGCTTCGGGCTGTCGTAAGGCCCGATGTGGCGCGTCTGCAGACCGTCTCTGATGGTCAGCAGATACATACAAAACGGTTGAAGTGGTCGCGACAACGCTACTGATGCCCAAGGCCACAGCAAAGGGGGGAAACCCGCTCCATGGCAGGGGTTCAGGCAAAAGCGAGGCAATCGCGCTTCAGCTTTTCCTCAGCTTTGCGCGATCAGGCTTCACCAACCAGGGGGCGTCCGATCGGGCTCTGCCGCCCCAGAGCTGATTCAGGCGGCGATCACGGCCGCAGGCCCAGCGGTAATAGTTGTACTGGACGGGATTTCGCCTGGCGTAATCCTGGTGATAAGCCTCAGCCGGCCAGAAACGCTGCAAGGGCTTGAGCGCAACGGCGAGCGCTGTCGGGGTCAGGCCCAGTTCACGGGCCGCTTGGCTGATGCTTGCTTGCGCCTCGGCAGCCTGTTGAGGTCCGGCGGTGAAGATCACCGGCCTGTAGGAGCTGCCGCGATCACAGAACTGACCGACTCCATCCAGCGGATCAATATTGCGAAAGAAGGCGCGCAGCAAGGTGCCATAGCGAAGCCGGGTGGGATCAAAGCGCACCCTGACCACCTCCTGATGACCCGTGCCACCAGAGGAGACCTGGCGATAGCTGGGACGGGGCAAAGCCCCGCCGCTGTAGCCGCTCTCCACCTCAAGGACCCCCGGCAGAGCCTCGAGGTCGTGCTCGAGGCACCAGAAGCAACCGCCTGCCAGTACGGCCTCCTGCGGGGCCGCTGCCAGCACCGGTGAGCCGCACAGCAACAGCGCCAGGCAGACAGCCCAAAGCCCTGCCAGAGGCAACCTGAAACCCTGCAGCCTGCTCATGATTCGCTGAGGCACTGATCGAGAACCGCCGCAGCCGCCCGGCGCGTCACCCCAGGCTCGCCCAACTGCCGCTCCAGCTCGTCATACCCCGCCAGCATGCGCTGACGCTGCTGCGAGTCATGGCGCAACAGGGGTTCAACGGCGGCCACCAAAGCATCCGCAGTGAACGCCTTTTGCAACAGCTCGGGCACCAGGCGCTCACCCAGCACCAGATTCACCGGTGAAATGTGGGGCACACTGAAGCGCAGCAGATGCTGGGCGACAAACGCTGTGACGCGGCTCACCCGGTAGCCCACCACCTGGGGAACCCGCCGCAGGGCCAGCTCCAAATTGGCTGTCCCCGATTTGGTCAGGGCCGCATCAGCTGCGGCGCACAGGTTGGCCTTGGCGGCATCGGCCTGGCCCGCTGGAATCACCCGGCCTCGCACCCCAGCAGCCTGCAGCTGATGCTGCAGGGTGGATTCAAAACCACTGAGACCCGTGGGCACGAGCACCTCGAGCGCAGGATTGCGGCGTTGCAGCTCGGCGGCGGCGGCCACCATGGCTGGCAGCAAATAACGCAGCTCCTGACGCCGGGACGCAGGCAGCAGCAGCAGCACTGGCACATCTAGCGGCAAATCCAGGGCCGCACGCGCCTGCTGACGCGTGGGCTGATCGGCCAAGGTGTCGAGCAACGGGTGTCCCACCCAGGTCACAGCAGCACCGCGCTGGCGATAAAACCGCGCCTCCTCGGGAAAGATCGCCAGGATGCGATCGCTGAAGCTGATCAGGCGTGTGGTGCCGCCCTCACCCAAGCTGAAGGCCCACTCCTGCGGGGCGATGTAATAGGTGATCGGCACCTTGGGAAGTTGCCGCTTGAGCCGCAGGCCCAGCGTGACGTTGGGACCCATGTAATCGATCAGCACAACCCCATCGGGGGGTTGGGTGTGCAGCAAACGCCGTAAGCGATGCTGCAGCCTGAGGGTCGGCAGCACAAAGGGCAGAGCCTCCCAGAGGCCGATCGCCCCCATGGCAGCGGTATCGGCAATCAGCTCGGCGCCCGCCCGGCGCATGCGCTGCCCGCCAAGGGCCTGGATCTGCAGCGCCAGGCCGCGGGAGCTGGCCTCCTGATGCAGAGCCGCAATCAACAACGAGCCCTGCAGATCACCGGACACCTCGCCGGTGCTCACCAACAGCCGCACCATCAGCGATTGGCGGGCATGGGGCCGCGGCGACCGGGCCCTGAGGAGGCTTCTAAAAAGCTGACCAGGGTTTCGGCCGCAGCCATCAGGGGCTGCGCGCGAACAGCCGCAAGCGCCTCTGCCAGGACACGATCGCTGCGGTAGAGCTGGCTCCAGACCTGCTGCAGCTGCTTGAGCTGTGCACCGCCATCGAGCTCAGCCATACCGCTGCGCTGCAAGCCGATGCGGTTGAGCCCGCGGACCCGGCCAGGATGCCCTTCGACGGTCATGAACGGGGGCACGTCACGATCGATACGGCTCATGCCGCCCACCATCGCCAGGGTGCCGATGTGCACAAATTGATGGATGCCCAGCATGCCGCCCACCACCGCACGATCACCGATCACCACATGGCCCGCCACCGCGACGCCATTGGCGATGACGATGCGATCGCCAAGCTCACAGTTGTGTCCCAAATGGCTGTAGGCCATCAACAGGTTGCCGCTGCCCAGACGGGTCTGCTCACCGTCTGCGGTTGCGCGGTTGATGGTGACGCACTCGCGAATGGTGTTGTTGTCGCCCATCACCACCTCGGTCGGGGCGCCGCTGTATTTGAGGTCCTGGGGTTCTAGGCCGATGCAGGCCCCCGGGAAAATGCGGTTGCCTGAACCCATGCGCACACGGCCATCGATCACCACATGGGGACCGATGCGGCTGCCGGATCCGATCTGCACATCAGCACCGATCACGGCATACGGACCGACCTCGACACCGACGTCGAGCTGAGCCCGCGGATCAACCACGGCCGTGGGGTGAATGGTGGTGCTCATCGCGGGAGTCATCATCGCCTCAATCGACCAGTGAGAACAACAGTTCTCCCGAGCAGACCAGGTCTCCATCAACGGTGGCCTCAGCCTGCACCTTGCCGAAGCGCTTGCGTTTGAGGCTCAGCAGCGTGCAGCTGATCCGCAGCTGATCACCGGGCACAACGGGGCGCCGAAAGCGCACGCCATCGATACCGGCAAACACGAACAGTCCCTTCGGCAGATCGGGCATCTGGGTGACGATCAGACCACCCACCTGTGCCATGGCCTCCACAATCAACACCCCTGGCATCAGCGGCCTGCCGGGGAAATGCCCCATGAATTGCGGCTCGTTGAGCGTCACATTTTTGATGGCCACGGCCTTCTCGCCGGGCACATGCTCGATCACCCGATCGACCAGGGCAAAGGGATAGCGGTGGGGAAGCAGGCCCTGGATCTGCTCGCTGCTGAGCACGACCGTGGAGCTGGATGCAGAGGAGGGATCAGACAAAGGGAATGGTCCTCAGGAGACGCGATCGGCAGCGGAGGCATGGGCTTGTGCCAGGGCCGCCGCCAGGGCGGTGTGCAGCCCATGGGAGCCGCGGTAGGCAAACACCTGAGCCACGGGTAAGCCTGCCAGAGCCAGGTCACCGATCAAATCGAGCAACTTGTGACGGGCCGGCTCATCGGCAAAACGCAGCGGTGGATTCAGCCAGTGGTCACCATCGCAGACCAGGGCGTTGTCCAGGGCTCCGCCTTGAATCAACCCTGCGGCACGCAGCTGCTCGACCTGCTCACGAAAGCCGAAGGTGCGCGCTGGCGCGATTTCGCTGACAAACTGCTCTGGCGTGAGCTCAAACGCCACAAACTGCCGGCCGATGGCGCGCTGGGGGTAATCAACTGCCACACCAAGCTGCAGGCTGGCCGAGGGCAGAGCCGTGGCAAAACTGCTGCCTTGCTGCACGGTGATGGGCATCTCGAGTGCTGCAGCGGCAGGGCGCTGGCCAAGGGCTTCAAGGCCGGCTTCGGCAATCGCCTCAACCCAGGGCTGGGCCGAGCCATCAAGCAGGGGGATCTCATCGCCATCCACCCAGATCTCGGCCTGGCTGACGCCGCTGCCAGCCAACGCCGCCAGCAGATGTTCAACCGTGGCCAGCGGGCCCGAATCGAGCCGCAGCGCCGTGCACAGGCGGGTTTCAGCGACCTGATCGGGGCTCAGGCGCTGCAGGGGCACCCCAGGCTGCTGAAGCCGGCCGACCCAATAACCAGGCTGGCTGGAAGGAGCCAGCCGCACTCGGGTCGTTGCCCCGCTGTGCAGGGCCACACCGCTGCGCTCAACCGAGCCGGCCAGGGTCCAGGCGCCGCTGTAGTCGGCGGGCCAACACTGCATCAGAACTTCCAGCCCACACCCAGGTTGAAACGCCACTGGCCTGTGAAGTCCTGGCTGGCGATCTCAAGGCGCAGCGGACCGACCGGCGTGGTGACGATCAGACCGGTACCCACGGAGAACCCGCTTCCGGGCTTACCCAGCAGGGCAGCCGGATTGCCGTAGAGGCCGCCAAGGTTCTGACTGCCGAGCGCCGAGCCACCGTCAACAAACAGCTCTCCACTGATGATGCTGAAGATCGGGAAGCGGTATTCGATCGTCGCCTCGACAAAGCTCCGGCCAGAGCCCAGGGCGCAGTCGTAATAACCCCGGACCGAGTTTCCGCCGCCGAGACAGAAGGCTTCGTAGGGAGGAATCTCGCCGATGTTGGTTCCTGCGCTCACCTGAAACGCCCAGGCCTGCTTGCAGTCTTTGCTGTCGCCAGGCTTGGGGCGACATCCCTTGTAGAGCTTGAGCCACTCAACGGGAATGTAATAGGTATAACCAGCTCGCAGGCGATTGAAGCCTGGAGAGTTATTGCCAACAGGAATGAACTGTTCCGTGCTGAGGCTCAGGAAATCGCCTTTAGTTGGATTGCGGGAGTCGTTCAACCTATTCATGGTTGTAGCCAGCCTGAGGCCAAACAGGTTGTTGGAACCGGCACAGTTGTATGCAAGGCAAATGGGAGCCGAGCCAGCAATGGAACCAAAGCGAGAACCCTGCCCGGCAAAGTTCATCGGCACCGCCTGTTGGCCTGAAATCCCGAGAATCAGGGACCAGGGCTCCTTACGGAAGGGGTCGCGGCCATTCATCGGACGCACAAACTGAAGATTTAAACCCGTACGCTGAATCGCCACGATGTTGCCGTTGTTGGCCGTGACGATGGCGGCCCCGGTATCTGAATTCTGGAAGGACTGGGGGATATCGCGGCTGATGAAACCGCGGCCTCGGAAGGCGGTACGGAAGGGGTCACCTTTGATCCATGGATCGGTGAAGGTCAGATCGATCAGACCGCCGTACTGGCCGTAGGTGATGTTGGCGCCAAAATCCCAGGCGCGGCCGCGCAGGTTGCTGTCGTTGAGCTGGATCTGACCAAAAATGCCCTGAGCTCCGCTGTAGCCCAGGCCGCCTGAGAGCGAACCGGTTGATTGTTCAACGATGCCAAGGACAATCGTGACGGTTCCAGGGTCGGCTGGGATCGGCTGCAGCGTCACCTTGACGTCACTGAACAGGCCTGTGCCGTAGAGGCGTTTGATGTCTTCTTCGAGGTTGCGGCGGTTGAAGACATCGCCCGATTTGAGTGAGATCTCTCGCGTGATCACCCAGGGCTTGGTCTTGCCTTTGATCGGCTGACCTTTGTCATTGGTATCAGCACCTTCCTTGTTGACGAATTTGACCTCGACACCGGCGACGGTGCCCTGACGCACCAACAGTTCAACGGTGCCATCGGGATTCACCCGCGTGGGGCCGGTGACCCTGGCCAACGAATAGCCCTGATCGGCATACCACTTCTGCATTTCCTGCATGCGCAGCTGCAGGGTGTTGAGGTTCAGCGTCCTGCCGTAGTCAGGCGAGAAAATCTCATTGACCACCTGCGCTGGCACCTTGGCATCAGCGGGGTCAAGCTTGATCGTCTCAAGCACGGGGTTGGCCACCACGGTGACCACCAGGCGCACCCCCAGAGGGCTATCAACAGGCTGGATCCGAACATCCGAGAACCAACCTGTGGCGTAGATGGCCGAAAGATCGGTCTGCAGCTCACTGCGGGTCACCTTGGAGCCCGGGGTGACCGCCATCGCCGCGTAGGCCGCCAGCTCAAGACGCTCACGCTCGGGGTGCCCCTCCAGGCCTGCCACCACCACCTCGGCGATCTGCACGCGTGGCTCAGGTGCAGGCTTGGGCTGCACCTCCCCTGCCAGTGGCGCGCTCGTGAATGGATTGATCTGGCCGCTCGGCAGTTGCGGCTGGGCGGGGGCCTGCTGGGGAGCCGGGGTGCTCTGCGTGGCAGGGGGCTCCTGTTGGGCAGGCTGCTGAGCCAGGGCTGACTGGCCCGAGAACAGCACGAGTCCCAGCAATGGCAGGGCTGTTGAGTAGCGCGAGGCGGCGGCAGCCATCAGATCAACCGTGATGCGCGGCTGCGCCGCAAACGCTGCTGACCTTACCCGTAGACCCGGGGTTTGGGGCATTGCCCTTGGACCCGTTTGAGAACCTCCCCGTAGGCTTCGATCACACCACCGAGATCCTGCCTGAAGCGATCCTTGTCGAGGATCCGGCCCTTGGGATCGCTTTGTCCTCGATCCCAGAGGCGGCACGTGTCGGGGCTGATCTCATCGGCGAGCACCAGCTCACCTGTGGCCGTGAAGCCGAGCTCAACCTTGAAATCGACCAGCTGCAGCCTGCAGCGCTCAAACAGAGTGCGCAGTTCGTCATTGATCTGAAAGGCAAGCTGCTCCAGCGCTTTGAGCTGCTGGGGGCTCAGCAACGCGAGCCGTTGCAACCTGGCTTCGGTCAACAGCGGATCGCCCAGGGCATCGTCCTTGTAATACAGATCCAGCAGAGGCGGCTGCAACGCGGTCCCCGCTGCAATCGGCAGCTGACGGCACAGCGAGCCGGCCGCCACATTGCGCACGACCACCTCAATTGGAACGATCTGAACCGGCCGCACCAGCATCCAGTTGGTTCCATCGACCCCGAGGTAATGGGTCGGCACCCCAGCAGCCGACAGGTATTCGAAAATCAGTGCTGAGATCCGGCAGTTGAGCGCGCCCTTGCCCTGCAACTGGGCCTTTTTCTGGGCATTGAACGCGGTGGCGTCGTCCTTGAACTCAACGGCAACCAGATCATCGCGGTCGGTGGCAAAGACCCGTTTGGCTTTGCCTTCGTGAAGCAGCTGCTGAACGCGGTAGCTCGTCATGGTTGGGGTGCGGCGGCATGACCGCCCGAATCGCGAGGTGAGCGAACAGCACTCGGCTGCAGCGTTTGAACATCGTCGATGCGTCTGGCAAGCCGTCGCCGGCGGGCCTCCAAGTGCTGGCGTTGCTGTGAAGGTTGCTCATCGAGCAACGCCAGCTGCTGATCGAGCAGCTCGGCGGCCAGGCCCCAGGCCCGCACGGCAGCCGCTTGATCCAGTGCCTGCTCGAGCAGGCGTAGACGCTCGGCCGCAGGCAGCGCAGGCGACCAGCTCACCGCCAGGGCAAGGCGCTGGGCACCGATCAAGCCAGCGCCAGGGTTGGCCAGCAGCACTTGGGCAGCCTGCTCGCGCTGCCCCAGAGCATCCAGATGGCCGGCCAGCAGATCAACCGCAGGTTGGTTCTGCCAGCGGCCGCGACCATCCTGAGACACAGGAACCTGCAGCTGCGCCAGGCTGCGGCCGCTGGCCACAGCCAACTGGCGCAGAGCCTGGGCCGCCAGACGATGGTCCAGGGCCGATTGGGCAGCCCGCCACTGCAACAAGGACCATTGCACCTGCTCGCCCCCAGGCGCCGGGCTGTAGCGGTTCAGCACCACCAAAGCCGAATCAGGCGCGCCGCAACGCAGCAGGGCGTCAGCATTGGCCAGCACCACCGGCAACGGCTGTGGAGCCGGCGCCACCACAAGCAAAGCGCGCTGCGCGCGCCTCAAGGCCGCCAGATCGCCATCCGATCGCGCCCGCTCACAGACCGCATCGAGCTGCGCGAGGGCGCTCAGATCAGCACCGGGAGGTTGCGCGGCACACACCTCGGCTGCACCAAACAGGCTGAACACAACAGCGAGCGAGGCTGTGAGCCGGCTCGGGCGCAGGCGGTGACAGCTCATTCCCCTGACCACGTTCCAGACAACAGGGCCGGCATTAGAGAGGATGGCATCTCAAGCGCACCTTCGCGACATGCTCCCTGGCCAGACCGCAAAGCGAATCCTGGTGATCGGGGGCGGCGGCCGCGAAAATGCCCTGGGCTGGGCCCTGGCGCGCTGCAGCGGCGTTGAGCAGGTCTGGATCGCCCCAGGCAATGGCGGCACCACGGCCCTGGTGGGATGCCAACAACTGGCCATTGCCGAACACGACCACGCCGGACTGCTGGCCGCAGCGCAGCACCATCAGATCGACCTGGTCGTGGTGGGACCTGAGGCCCCGCTGGCGGCCGGGCTGGCCGACACCCTGCGCCAGGCAGGACTGGCGGTGTTCGGTCCTGGGGCCGATGGGGCTCAGCTCGAAGCCAGCAAGCAATGGGCCAAGGCCCTCATGGTCGCGGCCGGCATTCCCACTGCGCGCCATTGGAGCGCCAGCAGCCTCGATGAGGCCCTGGCTGTGCTCGATGCTGCCGCCGCCCCACTGGTCGTCAAAGCCGACGGTCTTGCCGCCGGCAAAGGCGTCACCGTGGCCGCAACGGTTGGCGAGACCCGTGCTGCCATTGAAGAGCTGTTTTCCGGACGCTTCGGCGCCGCCGGCAGTTGTGTGGTGCTTGAGGACATCCTTGAAGGACCTGAGGTCTCCGTGTTTGCCCTTTGCGATGGCAAAGACATGGTCTTGCTGCCGCCAGCCCAGGACCACAAGCGCATCGGCGAGGGCGACACCGGCCCCAACACCGGCGGTATGGGGGCCTATGCCCCCGCGCCCCTGCTCGATCAAGCGGGACTTGAGCAGGTGCGTCAATTGGTGCTCGAACCCACCGTGGCAGCGCTGCGGGCGCGTGGCATCGACTACCGCGGCGTGATCTATGCAGGCCTGATGCTCACTGCCGCAGGGCCAAAGGTGATCGAATTCAACTGCCGCTTCGGCGATCCCGAATGCGAAACCCTGATGCCACTGCTGGGGCCACAGCTGGCCGAGGTGCTGCTGGCCTGCGCCAACGGCAATCTCAGCGTTGCCCCTGCCTTGAGCATCCACAGCGGCTGCAGCGCCTGTGTGATCGCCGCTGCAGCCGGGTACCCACTGCAGGCCCGCAGCGGCGATGCCATTGCGATCACCCTGCCCGCCGCCGATCAGGCGGGCCAAGGTGCGCTGCAACTCTTCCATGCAGGGACCACAACCTCAGAAACGGGCGAGTGCCTGAGTGCAGGTGGCCGAGTCCTGGCGATGGTGGCCCAGGCCCCAACCTTTGATGCTGCCTTTGAGCGGGCCTACGAGGGCCTGGCGCAGGTGCACTTCGACGGCATGACCTACCGCCGCGACATCGGCCATCAGGTGCGCACGCGATGACCCCTGCCCTTGGCGACGCCCAGGTGAGCTGGTGGCAGCGTCTGGCGCGCTGGTGGGCCGAGTTCAGCCTGCAGACCAAGCTGCTGGTGGTGGCCACCTTGGTGGTGAGCCTGCTGATGACCGGCATCACCTTCTTTGCCCTCAATGGCATCCAGCAAGGCGCCAAAAACAGCGATACCCGTTACGCACGCGATCTGGGGGTCCTGCTGGCGGCCAACGTGACGCCGCTGGTGGCCGAGGGCAACGACCGCCAACTGGCCTCGGTGGCAGAACGGTTCTTTGAATCAAGCCGCAGCCTCCGCTACATCTTTTTCGCCGATCCCGAAGGAGTCATCTACTTAGGCATTCCGATCGGCGCCAACAACGGCAGCAGCGAACTGCTGCTGACGCGCCGGCTGGAGCTCCCGGCAGATTGGGCCCGCAGACCGGACAGCCCGCTGATCCGCCAGCACCTGACGCCCGACGGCCAGGTGACCGACGTGTTTGTGCCGCTGGTGAGCGGTGGACGCGACCTGGGCGTGCTGGCCCTGGGGATCAACCCCAACGCCACGCTGGTGGCCAGCTCGGCCCTCACCCGCGAAGTCACGGTGGCGGTGTTCATCTCGATCTGGGTGCTGGTGATTCTGGGTGCGGTGTTCAACGCCCTCACCGTGACCCGCCCGGTCAAGGAACTGCTGCGGGGTGTGCGGCAGGTGGCAGGGGGCAACTTCGAGACCCGCATCGAGCTGCCGGTGGGCGGTGAGCTGGGCGAGCTGCTGGAGGGCTTCAACACCATGGCCACCGAGCTGCAGGCCTACAAGGCCGCCAACATCGAAGAGCTGAAGGCAGAGCAGGGCAAGCAGCAATCGCTGATCGCCACCATGGCCGATGGCGCCGTGCTGCTCGATGCCGACGGCGGCATCGTGCTGGCCAACCCCACCGCCCGGCGCCTGTTTCGCTGGGAAGGCCGCTCCCTCGAAGGCAATGAGCTGATGGAGGAATTGCCTGAGGCGCTGGCACTCGAGCTGCAGACACCACTGGAGAGCGTGATGCTCGGCGGGCGCGAAGGCAGCGATGTGCGCTGCAGCTTCGGTGAGCCGGCACGCACGCTTCGCATCGTGCTGCAGGCCGTGCGCGATGTGAGCGGCGAAAGCCTCAAGGGCATCGCCATGACGATTCAGGATCTGACCCGCGAAGTGGAGCTCAACGCCGCCCAGAGCCGCTTCATCAGCAATGTCTCCCATGAACTGCGCACGCCGCTGTTCAACATCAAGAGCTACGTCGAGACCCTGCACGATCTGGGCGACCAGCTCAGCGACGAGGAGAAACAGGAATTTCTCGGCATCGCCAATGCCGAAACCGACCGACTCACCCGCCTGGTGAACGATGTGCTCGACCTCTCCCGCCTGGAGAGCGAGCGTGTCTGGACGCTCGAACCCCAGGACATCGCACCGGCCATTGAGCAGACCCTGCGCACCTACCGGCTCAATGCCGAGGACAAGGGTGTCAACCTGCTGTTTGAAGCTGACCCCCAACTGCCGCGTGTGCTGGGCAACTGGGACCTGCTGCTGCAGGTGCTGGGCAACCTGGTCGGCAATGCCCTCAAGTTCACCCCCACAGGCGGACAACTGATGCTGCGGGCCTACCCCTGGCCCGACAGCTGCGAGCTGAGCCCGACCCCTGAGACGACGAGCAACCCCAGCTGCGTCCTCGCCTCACCGCTGCCCAAGCTGCGCGTTGAGGTTGCCGACAGCGGCTGCGGGATTGCCGCTCCCGATCAAGAGCGCATTTTCGAGCGCTTCTTTCGGGTGG
Source organism: Cyanobacteria bacterium K_DeepCast_35m_m2_155 (assembly GCA_016882285.1). Classification (GTDB taxonomy): domain Bacteria; phylum Cyanobacteriota; class Cyanobacteriia; order PCC-6307; family Cyanobiaceae; genus RGUW01. Next base: position 17,180 of record VGQS01000001.1, read on the forward strand.
AGAACGCCGTGCACACCGAGGCCGGCACTGGACTGGGCCTGTCGATCGTGCGGGGGATCCTTGACAAGCACGGCAGCCACATCCAGATGGCGAGTGAGCCAGGGGTCGGGACCACCTTCTGGTTTGACCTGCCCCTCGAAGGGGCCGATGCCGATGAGCTCAGGTTGATGGCCGAGCGCCGCCAGAGCAACCCAGCCGAGGTCCAGGCCTCAGCTGTCGTCAGCAACCCCTCTCACAATGCGTGAGAGTTCGCTGCGCTCGTCGGTGGTGACGCGGTGCGGCACGCCCGAAATGATGCGCTCGAAGTTCGAGAAGCTGTCCTTGATCTCAGGGCCGTTGCTGGTGATCACGAACTCGCGGATGCCCTTGTCATGCCACGAGCCGCGCATCTTGAACACATTGAGGGCGCGGGCCATCTCGCCGCGGATCTCGACGTACTGCAGCAGCAGAATCGTGTCGGTGATCGTCGAGATGTGCGAGTCGGTGATCGAGTGGCTGCCCATGAACTCTTCAGACGTGTTCGTGAAGAAGCCGGCGATCTCCTCCTGCTTGGCATAGCCGGTCACGCCGATCACAAACTGGCGAAAGGCGTTGTGGCTCACGCCGCGGGCCAGGGCTGAAAGGGAGTCGATCGCCATGCGCGAGGGCTTGAACTGGCTGATCTCGGTCTTGATGATCTGCAGGTGATCCTCAAGGCCCGTTGACTCGGGGTAGGCGCAGATGATCTTGAGCAGGCCGTCCTGCTCCATCTGCTCAAAGTCGATGCCCCAGCTGGTGGCGTTGCGCAGCAGCTGGGCGCGCGATTCCTCGTAGGCAAACAGAATCGCCCGCTCCTTGGAGCGGCAGGCGTCCTCCACAAATTTGGAGACCAGCAGGGTCTTGCCGGTGCCGGTGGCGCCGGTGGCCAGGATGATCGAATCCTTGAAGAAACCGCCGCCGCACATCTCGTCGAGCCGCGGCACCCCGCTGCTCAGGCGCACGTTCGAGCTGCGCTGGGTGAGGCGCATGGCCCCGAGCGGGAACACGCTCATGCCATGGGCGCCCATGGTGAAGGGGAACTCCCCCTTCATGTGGGTGGTGCCCCGCAATTTGAGGATCTCGACCGTGCGCCGGCGCCGTTCACCCTCGAGCACGTTGCGCAGGATCACGACGTTGTCGCTGACGAACTCCTCGACGCCGTAGCGGGCGATCGGGCCGTATTCGTCGATGCGCTCGGTGGTCATCACCGTGGTGACACCGATCTCCTTGAGCCTGGCGATAAGGCGGAAGATCTCGCGCCGCACCACCGAGACGGCGTCGTACTGCTGGAACACCGCGGTGATCGAGTCGATCGCCACCCGGCGCGCCTTGTATTTGCGGATCGCGTAGTTGATCCGCTCGATCAGGCCCGACAGATCAAAGCTGCCGGCCACGTCCTGGCCTTCCGGGTCGGGCGAAGCGTCGAGCAGGAACAGCTTGTCCTGCTCCACCATCTCCTGCAGGTTCCAGCCGAAGCTGGCGGCGTTGCGCAGGATGTCGAGCGGCGACTCTTCGAAGGTGACGAAGATGCCGGGCTCGTTGAACTGGCGGATGCCGTTGTAGAGGAAGTTCAGCGAAAACACCGTCTTGCCGGTGCCCGAGGTGCCGCTGATCAGGGTCGAGCGCCCGATCGGCAGGCCGCCATGGCAGATGTCATCGAAGCCCTCGATCGCCGTGGGCAGCTTCTGCACCTGCAGGAGCGGCGGCTGGGTGGGGGTTGGATCCTGCGTTGTCATGGCAGCTGCCTTGGAACCGAGAAAGAAGTGTTGAAACAGAAGAGACGATCAGCCGAGACATCCCGTGGAGTCAGCCACGGGCGGCAAGGAGAGCTTCAGGGTCCGGCTCCCGGCGGATCCAAACCTGGCTCCGCCAGGGGATCAGCAGCCAGACCCTCTTCGGTGAGCTCTTCATAGAGCAGGTCAAGTCCGATCAGAACCCGTTCACGATCAGAGAGATCACCAATGATGCGGCGCACCGGCGGCGGCAAAATCTTGGCCAGCGTGGGCGTCGCCAGAATTTTGTCTTCCTCAGCGAGCTGAGGATTCTTGAGCACATCGATCACCTTGAGCGCATACACTCCGCGAAATTCCGTATCGAGAATGTTGCGCAGGGTTTTCAGCGCCCGCATCGAGTTGGGCGTGTTGCCGGCGACGTAGAGCTTGAGGATGTAGGTCTTGCGAGGGCTCATGGTGCTCAGGGCTTAGGAGAGGACCTCAGTTCCGCTGGTGGCGGACAAGGCGATGGGGGCATCAGCGGGGATCGAACGCCTGTACATCTCGCAGAGGTGCGCCATCACATCGAGCAGGGCGAGGCGGTAGTCCTGGAGGAACTCGGTACGGTGTCCCTCCAGCTTGAGCTGTTTGGAGAAACCGTCAATCAGATTCATGTGAATTTCCACCGTTTTGGTGATCGGCAGATCACTGAAAAAGGCGGTATTCACAAAGCTCTCCAGGGCCTGGTTTGCGGCTGCCGGATCGCGGAAGTAGCTCAGCAGAAGATCCCTGTAGGTGCGCTCAAGCGAATCGAGCAGGTCGCGGCGTTCCCCCTCGGCCAACTGGCGCAGAAAGCGATCTGGATCGCGCTTGTAAAACACGCCCAGCAGGCCCAGGCGTTCCTTCAGACGGTTACCGAGCTTCCAGCCCTCGGACAGCTCGTCCTGGCGGTCTCCATTGCCGCCGCTAATACCCTGCAATTCCTGGCTGAGCACCCTGGCAAAGGCTGCATCGAGGCTGTAGGTGAGCTGCTCGAGCTGATCGGGCGGCAGATGAACTTCTCCCTCGTGATAAGTGAGTCGGCCACTCACAGCTCCGATCACGACCGCTGGCAGACGCATGCCCCGGGCCAGCAGGTGGGCCACAGCCGGCTGGGGGAGCACGCCGTCTTCGATCAACACCGCATCGACCTGATCGAGCAGTTGCTCAAGCTCAGCCGTTGAAAGCGTGCCGCCAACCAGACTGGACGGTGGCGGCAACAGTTGGTAGCGACCACCCTTGAGCCAGACGCCGCAGGCTTGCTGCAGGCGCGGGTCGACCACCAACGAGGCAAGCGTGAGATGGGGCTCCGGCATGGACAGGGCGAGGATTCCGCCGAAGGTGTGCCTCCAAATGTTGACGAAAGGAGAGGCAAAGCTCGAAGATTGTTGTTTGTCTTCCGATTGCGCGCGTCAGGCCAAATCGGAATCCCAAACCCGTCTCGGGCTCAGTTGACCATCCGTTGTCCACTGCTCCGCCTGAAGGGGTCTGGGAATCCAGCCTGCCCGCCCCCATGCCTGCCATGAGTCCTGCATCCTCCAAAGACGCTGCCGCCGACAAAGCGCCTGCCAAGTCAGCCGCTAAAACCGCCAGTCAGAGCAAGGCTGCTTCGGCCAGCAAGGCTGAAGCCGGTGATGCTGGCTACGCCATTGTTGAGGCCTCAGGCCAGCAATTTTGGCTTCAGGCCCAGCGGTACTACGACCTCGATCGTCTCAGTGTCGAGGTCGGCAGCACCGTCTCACTCGACAAGGTTCTGCTGCTCAACCAGGCTGGCAAGACCACCCTTGGGCAGCCCTACGTCAAAGGCGCCAGCGTGACCGTCAAGGTGCTGGAGCATCGCCGCGGTCCCAAGGTGATCGTGTACAAGATGCGCCCCAAGAAGAAGACCCGTCGTAAGAACGGTCATCGCCAGGAGCTCACCCGTGTGATGGTCGAAGCCATCACCGGCGCCAAGAGCTGAACCCAACCCTTTTCGTCGTTTCCCAACCGCTGATTCCCCATGGCCCACAAGAAAGGCACAGGTTCGACCCGCAACGGCCGTGATTCCAACGCCAAGCGTCTGGGCGTCAAGCGCTACGGCGGTGAAGCCGTCAGCGCCGGTTCCATCCTCATTCGCCAGCGCGGCACGTCGGTGCTGCCCGGGGTCAATGTGGGGCGCGGCTCCGATGACACCCTCTTTGCCCTGGTTGATGGGGTGGTCAATTTCGACACCATCAAACGCGGCCTGCGCAGCCGCAAGCGCATCAACGTGGCGGTCGCCTGAGCCCAGCGCGCTCAAGCGTTGCGTTCACCCTATGAACCGGCGCCCAGGGGGGTGGCAGTTTTTTGCTGTGTCGCTGGTTGAGTGCGCTGATCAAGCCATCAGCCGGTAGGCGCGGGTGGTGATCAGATACGGGTGAAACACCTCGAGAAAACGGCTCTGAAGCGTGCGAAAGAACCGCTCGACCAGAGCCGGGTCATCGAAATGAAAGGGGTATTCGCCAGCGAACCCTTTGAAGAAATACCAGTTGAGCAGCGCCGTTGCCGAGGGTGCCATGCGCTCAGCAAACTGCTCGAGCTGACCCGCTGGATCGGCCAGATGCTCGAGCACATCAAGGCAGAGCAGGGTATCAAAACGTTGCGGCAACGACGGATCATCAAGATCGCGGCAGCACTTCAGCCGTTCTGAAAGTCCAAACTCCTGGGCCCGCTGGCTGACAAATGCCCGGTTGTGGGGATTCAGATCGACGTACCAGACCGCATCAACGGCGGGAAGGGCTGCTGCGGCAAGGGCATGACTGCCAATGCCACCGCCAAAATCGAGCACCGTGCCACAGGCAAAGCGCTGCTGCAGGCGCAGGGTGTCAGCGATGTAATCCCGACTTCCCAGATGCCAGGCGGCCAGTTCCAGCAGATGGCTGGTCCCCACGGTGTCTTCGTAAAAGCTGCCGGCCCGCTCGGGGTCAAAGGCCCCGGGGTGCAGCGCTGCCAGCTCATCGGTGCTGCTCGGCAAGCGCTCACGCAGGTGTGCCGGGCTGCACCCCAGATAGCGGGCCAACTGCGCCAGTAGATCAAACCCGCTGGCCATGAAGGCCTCAAGACTCAGATCGGCTGAGCCCGGCTGCATGGACTCGGTGCTGGTGGGGCTGCTGCTCACCGGGGCTGCGCAGGGACCGGCTCAACCTACGCAGAGGCCGGTTCAGCCGAGCTCGGCCCCCTCGCCCGGCACCTCAAGCCAGCGGCGCAACCAGCCGGTCAGCCAGTAGAACGGCAACGTATCGGCAAGCGCCGCCAGCGCCTTGAACAGGTAGCCACTACCGATGAAGCCAAGCAACTGGGGCACAACCGGCAGCTCGGGGCACACCGGCAGCACATGGCTGCCGTAATGGCTGATCAGCACAACAGCCGTGGTGTCCACCAGTTGACTGACCAAGGTGGAGCCGTTGTTGCGCAGCCACAGAGCCTTGCCGCCGCTGAAGCGCTTCCAGAAATGGAACAGGCGAACATCGGTGAACTGGGCGGCCAGATAGGCCACCATCGAAGCTCCCACGGCCCCGAAGGCGAGGCGCCGCACTTCAAAGAAGGTGGCATCGGCAGCAGGCCCACTGATCCCGGGCAGAACGCCACCGAGCCACAGGATCAGCACGATCCAACCGTTGAGCAGCAGGCCGACCCAGACCAGCTGGCTGGCCTTGTCCTCGCCCCAGATCTCGCTGATCAGATCGGTGCACAAAAACGTGAGCGGATAGGGCAACGCACCCACGGCCACCACCAGAGGCCAGGGTCCGATCGAGCCCAGCTGCAGAAAGCGGGTCAGGCCCAAAATGTTGAGCATCGCCATGGTGCCCAGAAACAACCCCGAGAGCACCAGAAAGGCCAGATCGCGGCGTTGCTGCAGCGAGGCAGTCACAGTCCATCGAGCACACTCGAATCAGGTTGACGGGCCCAGCTGCGGCGCGCCACCCACCGCCCCCGTGCACCCCGATTGATGACCTGCGGTTTCCTGGTGCTCGACAAGCCCGCGGGCCTCAGCTCCCACAGCTGCGTGAGCCGGGTGCGGCGCGTCTATGGCCTCAAGCGGGTGGGCCATGGCGGCACCCTGGACCCTGCTGTCACAGGCGTGTTGCCGATCGCCCTGGGGGCGGCCACCCGGCTGCTGCCCTATCTCGCGGGCGACAAGACCTACCGAGGGGTGGTGCAGCTGGGGCTCACCACCAGCACAGACGACCTGGACGGCGAGGTGCTCACGCGCCAGGGACTGCCCACCGGGCTCGATCAGATGCGCCTGGAGCAGGCGCTGACGGCCTTTCGCGGCAGCATCGAGCAGGTGCCGCCGCAGGTCTCGGCCGTGCATGTGAACGGTCAACGGGCTTACCAGCGGGTCCGCCGCGGCGAAACGCTGACCCTGGCTGCTCGCAGGGTGCAGATCGATCACCTGGAACTGCTGAGCTGGGACCCGCGGCACAGCCAACTGGAGCTTGACGTGCGCTGCTCGGCCGGGACCTACATCCGCGCTCTGGCGCGTGATCTGGGCGAGGCCCTGGGCTGCGGGGGAGCGCTGGCGAGCCTGCGGCGTACAGCAGCGCTGGGCTTCAGCCTCGAGCAGGCGGTGCGCTGGGAGGCGCTGGAGAGCACAGCCCCACCGGCGCTCCTGGATCCCTTAGAGGCGCTGCAGCACCTGCCCAAGCAGCAGCTGAGCACGGCGCAACTCACCGACTGGCGCTGCGGTCGTCAACTGCCAGCGAGCCGTCCCTGGCCAGACGGCCAGAGCGTGGTGATCACAGGTCCCCAGGGGGACTGGGCAGGCATCGCAATGGCCAGCGGCAGCGAGCAGTTGCAGCCGAAACTGGTCAAAGACGCGGCGGGTTGAGGCCATGGCCGGCCACAGCAAATGGGCCCAGATCAAGCGCACCAAAGCCGTCGTCGACGCCAAACGCGGCGCCGTGTTCACACGCCTGGGCCGCGAAATCATGGTGGCGGCACGCAGCGGCGCTGATCCAAGCGGCAACTTCCAACTGCGCACCGCCATTGAAAAGGCCAAGGCTGCCGGCGTTCCCAACGCCAACATCGAGCGAGCCATCGCCAAGGGCTCGGGCCAGGGGCAAGGCGGCGGCGAGCAGTTTGAGGCGGTGCGCTACGAGGGCTATGGCCCTGGCGGTGTGGCTGTGTTGGTGGAAGCCTTCACCGACAACCGCAACCGCACCGCGGCCGACCTGCGCCTGGCCTTCAGCAAGCACGGCGGCCGACTGGGTGAGACCGGCTGCGTCGGGTATCTGTTTGAGCACCGCTCGGTGGTGCTGCTGGCCTGGCAGGGCCTTGCGCAGGGTCGTTTTCAGTCAGAGCAACCATGCCTGAGCGAAGAGGTTCTGCTCGAGCAACTCTTGAGCCTGGAAGACAGCGGTGGACCTGCCGTCGTGGGCTACGAGCTGCTGAGCCCCACCCACGCCGAGGTGCAAGCAGGCTTTGCCGATCTGCAGCGGCTGCAGGAGCGGCTGCAGCAGCTCGATCTGCCGGTGCGCAGCTGGGAACACCGCTGGGTGAGCCTGAGCCACTGTGAACTGCACGAGAGCGAGCTGCTGCACCAATGCCTGAGGCTGCTTGATGCGCTGGAGTCGCTCGATGACGTGCGTACCGTCGCGTCCAACCTCAGCGCCGATGAGACGTTGCTTGAAGCCTGATCAGCCAGGCCAGGCCGCCGCATCAACCAACAGGGTCAAGCGCGGATGCCCCCTGAGCCAGCTCGCCGGCAGCCCTGCATTGGGCTGCTCCTGCAACAAGCGCCGCAGCACGGCGGTTTTGGCAGAACCCGTGACGACCAGGACCAAGGCATCAGCAGCCAGGATCTCGGCCAGCCCCAGGGTGATCGCACGCCGCGGCACGTTCTGCGGGTCGCCGCCGAAGCCCGCTGCGTTTTGCTGACGGGTCTGATCGCTCAGCACCAGGCAGCGGCAGGCGGCCTCGGGAGGACACGGCGGCTCGTTGAAGCCCACATGACCATTGAGACCAAGACCCAGCAGCTGCAGCCCGATGCCGCCAGCGGCTGCAACCTGGGCGCCGTAGCGGCGGGCCTCTGCCAGCGGATCACTGGCGAGGCCATTGGGCAGATGCACCTGCGCCGGATCAAGCCCCAGGGGCTGCGTGAGCTGCCGCTGCATGGCCGCAGCAAACGAGGTGTGATCGTCAGGACCCAGGCCCACGTACTCATCGAGGTTGAAGCTCTGCCACCCGCGACGCACGTGCTCGCGCTCAGGGGCGCTCAGGGCGTTCAGACGCAGCCGCAAGGCCGCATAGACCGGCTCCATGGTGCGGCCAGTGGCCAGTCCAAGGGGGCGCCCAGGCTGCTCCAGCCTGGTCTTGAGCAGCAACGAGGCCACCCGCTCGGCCACCGCTGCCGCATCAGGCAGCACCTGGGGCGCCAGCTCAGGGATCGCGGTAGGCATTGATCTGGGTCCCCGGGTAGTAGTGGCGCAAGATGGCGGTGTAGCTGGCACCGCGCTGGGCCAAACCGTGGGCGCCCCATTGGCTCATGCCAATGCCGTGGCCAAAGCCGCGGCCGCGAATCAGCAACGCGGCCAGCGGGAGCTCAGCGGCCGAGGCCGCGCTCTGCAGCAGCAACGGCATCGCGCTTGGTGGCAGCAGCGGTGGCGGCATCGGTGGCTCCAGGCTGCCGGCCAACGCACCATCGGGACTCTTGAGAGCAGCTGGAGCAGCGGCCGAGGGAGCTGGCAACAGCAGCTCCAGCTCGATCCAGGTGCTGCGCAGCGCCAGGCGTTGGCGCAGCTCTGCCCCGCTCAGGTTCAACACGCCGCGGGGCCCCTCAAGACGCAGCTGGCGCACCCTGCCGCTGCTGCTGCGGGAGGTCACCTGCAGCGTCCAAAGACCACCGGTTTCGGGGAAGCGTTCCCGCAACTGGCTGGCATCAAAACGCTCTTGCCAGCTGCGCACAGGGGAGTGTTCATCAAAGTCGGGAACCGGCACCAGATAGGGCAACTGCTGCGCCCACAGTTCGCCGCTGGCTTCGGTGCTACCGCCACTGCTGCTGTGAAACACCGCCTCAATCAACGCGCCCTGATAGGTCAGCACCTGGCCGCGGGTGGCCTCGACCGCCTCACGGGTGGATGGGGTCTCACCGCCCACACCCTTGTAGACCTGGCTGGCCACGGTGGCCCGCAGATCAAAGGGCTCCTGGCTGCGCCGCTGCCGCAGGGCGTAGGTGCGTGCCGCAACCGCCTGGGCCCGCAAGGCGGACTGGGGCCAGCTGGGGGGCATCTCGCTGCCCACCACACTGGGCAGATAGGCCTCAAGAGCCACATGGTTGATGGCCAGGAGCTTGTCGCCCTGGCGCAGCACCCGCAGCCGGCCGCGAAACAGGCGTTGCTGCAGGGTGATCAGGGCTTCGGGGGCTGCGGGCTCAAGCCACAGCTCGCTGACCACCATCGGCTGGCCTGCCGGCCAGCTGAGCAGCAGCCCGGTGGGACTCGAGCCATCGAGCCCAAGCCGCACCGGTTGACCTGGCTCCAGCGTGCCAAGGCGGCTGCCGTCAGCGCCGCGTAGCAGCAGCGGCTGAGCGCTGGCCTCAATCTGAATCTCTTGATCCTGCTGCAGCAACACGCGCAACTCAGGATCACTGGTCGCTGAGGCCGCATTGATGGCCACCGGACCCAGCACCTGGGGCAAGGTCAACTCAGCGGCTGCCGCCGCGCTGGGGCCAAGTCCAGCCGCGACAAAGCCAGGCGCCACAAGGGCCACGGGCACAACCCGCAACAGCTCCAGCCAGGCAACGCGCATCGCCCCATTGTGTCGGCCGTGGCAGCATGCGCCAGAGGCGGTCAGGGCGTGCAGGTCACCTTTCTGGGCACCAGTTCGGGCGTGCCGACCCGCGGCCGCAACGTCTCGGCCGTGGCCCTGCGCCTGCCGCAGCGCAGCGAGCTGTGGCTGTTTGATTGTGGCGAAGGCACCCAGCACCAGTTCCTGCGCAGTGAGCTGCGGGTGAGCCAGCTGCGGCGCATCTTCATCACCCACATGCACGGCGACCACGTGTTCGGCCTACCAGGGCTGCTCGCCAGCCTTGGCTTGGCGGGGAGCTGCCCGGGCATCGATCTTTATGGGCCCGATCTGCTGCGCGACTACCTCGAAGGGGTGCTGCGTACCAGCTCGACCCGCATCGGCTACCCGCTGCGCAGCCACAAGGTGCGCCAGGCCGCCGCCAGCGGCGCCCTGGTCTTTGAAGACGACGACCTGCAGGTGCGCTGCGCGCCGTTGACCCACCGGGTACCGGCCTACGCCTACCGGGTCGATCAAAAAACCAGGGCTGGCCGCTTTGACATCGCCAAGGCCAAGGAGCTCGGCATCCCCCCGGGCCCGATCTACGGCGAACTCAAGGCCGGCCGCACGGTCACCCTGGACGATGGCCGCATCATCAATGGCGCCAGCCTGACCGGCCCTGAGCGTCCTGGCGCCAGCGTCGTGTACTGCACCGACACCGTGTTCTCGGAAGCCGCGGTGCAACTCGCCCAGGGGGCCGATCTGCTGATCCACGAGAGCACCTTTTGCCACAGCGAAGCCGAACTGGCGATTGCCAGGCAGCACTCGACCAGCACGATGGCCGCCCAGACGGCCCTCGAGGCCGGCGTCAAGCAGCTGGTGCTGACGCATCTGAGCCCTCGCTACATGCCGGGGAATCCGATGACCCCTGACGATCTGGTGGCCGAAGCACAAACCATCTTTGCCAACACCACGGTCGCCAAAGATTTCCTGAGCATTGACGTGCTGCCTTGCGAGAGCGATGAACCCGGGCAGCAGCCTGAGTAGGCCTGCAACAGTTCGCGTGTTTCTGGCCCGGCGCCCCCTTCCGCCGTGATACAAGAACACCGTTCAGGCTTCTCCCATGGCCCGTCTCGTTTCGACCGCTCTGTGCGCCCTTGGCCGCCTTCTGCTGGTCCTGCCCCTGGCTCTGCTGCTCGTCACCGGATTTGGCGGTGAAGCCCTCGCTGCCCAGTGGAGCGCCGATCAGCTCACGGTGCCTGCCAATCCTGATGGCACCGAAGTGACCTTCAGCGAACAGGAGATCAAGAGCGGCCGCAAGCTGTTCAACAACAGCTGCGGTGAATGCCATGCCGGCGGCATCACCAAGACCAACCAGAACGTGGGCCTCGACCCTGAGACCCTGGCCCTGGCGACGCCAGCCCGCGACAACGTCGAAGCCCTGGTCGACTACATGAAGGATCCGACCTCCTACGACGGCGAATATTCGATCGCCGATGTGCACCCCAGCCTGCGCAGCAGCGATGTGTTTGTGAAGATGCGCGATCTCGACGACAACGATCTGCGCCTGATGGCCGGCTACATCCTGGTGGCCCCCAAGGTGCAGGGCATCCAGTGGGGCGGCGGCAAGATCTACTTCTGATCAGTCGCCCGCATCAGTGACCATCGCGCGTCATTGGCCAGAAAGCCCCGTCCCACAGGCGGGGTTTTTGTTTGGGCCACGGGCGCCAGGTCAGGCCTCAGGCCACCTGTGATTCGGCAAGCGGGGGCTGGTCATTGCCTGGCTCCAGCGAAGCCGGCTGCTTGCTGTACCACCACTCCTGCAGTTCTGCCGAGAGCCTCTGTGAAAACAGGGTGATCACCGTGCGGGTCGCTCGCGTGCCCGGCTGCAGCAGCTCGACCGCATAGGACGGGCAGCGGCGCGCAGCCAGGTCGGCCACAAAGCGACGACCGACGCGACGCCAGCTGGGCTCCTTGCTGCGCCAGGCCAGGCGGCAGCACGGCCAGGGCAGCTCTTCGCGATCAAACAGGCGGCAACAGGGTCCCAGCACCCTGTAGCTGTACTGCCCCCCGGGGCTGGTGTGCTCGCTGCCGGGAAGGAGCAGGTGTTGAACCATGAACGGTGCCGGTGGCCATCAAAAAGCCACCCCGAAGGGTGGCAAAACGTCTGGGGCGGATCAAGACAGGCTGGGCCCGTTCAACAATCCGCCACGTCAGCTGCCAAAGCGCTCAGTAAAGCTCTTCTTCAGCGTGGGTCTTGATGGTGCAATCGCTGGTGGGGTAGGCCACGCAGGTCAGCACGAAACCAGCTTCGATCTGGTCGTCGTCCAGGAAGCTCTGATCGCTCTGGTCGACGGTGCCAGCGGTGAGCTTGCCGGCACAGGTGGAGCAGGCGCCAGCGCGGCAGGAGTAGGGCAGGTCGATGCCCTGCTCTTCAGCAGCATCAAGGATGTACTGATCGTCGGGAACCTCGATGGTCTTGTTGAGGCCTTCGCTCTCGCTGATGAGGGTGACCTTGTAGGAAGCCATGAAAAGGATTGGGGCTCACAGGCACCCGGAAACCGGGCCTGTAGGACCCGCCCTTCATACATCCGCCGCAGGCCATTCCAGGTGTTTTTGGACGCTGATGCCGGGAAGCCCAATCAAACGCTGATCACCGATCAGCGTGACTTATGTAACACCAGCAGTCCCCAGGCCCCGTTCTGCGCCGCCAAAGTGGCCTGCCAGCCCAGATCTGCCAAAACCTGTTGAAGCCTTGGCGCCTGCTCCACCAGCAAGCCGCTGAGCAGGCCCACGCCCTGGGGACTCAGCAGCGCAGCAAAGCTGGGAGCAAGGGCCTCGATCACCGGCGCCAGGATGTTGCAGAGCAACAGATCGGCGGGCTGGCCCTGCAGCTGCTGCGCCAGGGCCTCTGCCGAACCCTGGACGACCTCCAGCTGCAGGTCCAGCGCATTGAGCGCGGCATTGGCTGTGGTGGCTCTGAGAGCCAGCGAGTCGGTGTCAGCCGCGGCCACGGCCTTGGCCCCAAGCCGCAGCGCCGCCAGACCCAGCACGCCGCTGCCACACCCCAGATCGGCCACGTGCAGGCCCTCGAGGGATCCGCCGCGCTCGGCGCAAAGGGCCTCCAGCGCTTCGAGGCACAGCCGGGTGGTGGGATGGCTGCCGGTCCCAAAGGCGCTGCCGGGATCCATGCGGATGCAGAGGCGATCGGCGTGCTCGCTCGGACAATCGAGCCAGGCGGGCAGGATCAACAGCCGATCCCCAACGGGATCGGGCTGCCAATGCTGCTTCCAGCTGAGGCTCCAGTCCTCATCGGGCAGCTCCTGCCACCGCAACACAGGCAACGGCAACCCAAAGGTTTCAGCAAGCGGGGTGAGCGACTGCTCCAGGCTGGCGCGCTCGGCGGCGGGCCACTCGCTGGCCGGCAGCCAAGCCACCAACTGGCGCTGGGCGGGTGCGTCTGGTTTGTGCTGCATCGCCACCCGATGGATGCCCAGCTGCGGCAGCTTCCACAGCAGCGATTCCTCGAGTTCGGCCGGGGCGGCCATCTCGAGCCGCCACCAGGTGAGCCCCATCAGAGGGTGACCGGGTGGGCCTGCTGAATGCCGCTGATCGCATGAATCGAGGCCAGCAGGTCAGCAGGAATCGGATCATCGATGCTGAGCACCATCACCGCATCTCCGCGCACGATGCGGCGACCCACCTGCATCGAGGCGATGTTGACGTTGTGCTCACCCAGCAGGGACCCCAGCTGGCCAATGATCCCCGGCATGTCGCGGTGACGGGTGAACAGCATGTGGCGGCTGGGCGCCACGTTGACGGGGAACTCATCAATGGTGACCACCCGCAGCTCGCCATCGGCAAACACCGCGCCGGTCACGCTGTGGCTGCCCTGGGGCCCGCGGCAGACCAGCTGCAGCGACCCGCCGGCAAAATCGCGCGAGGCATCGTCCTTGACCTCGAGGACATGGATGCCGCGCTCCTTGGCCTCCAGACTGGCGTTCACGTAGTTGATGCTGTCGCCCAGGGCTGTCGACAGCACCCCTTTGAGCGCGGCCACCACCAGGGGCTGGGCCGGATGCTCGGCAAAGTCGCCCTGCAGGCGCACCTCGAGCTCGTTGATGGCGCCGCCACCCAACTGACTCACCAGCTGACCCAGGGTCTCGGCCAGCTGCAAATGGGGCTTGAGCTGCTCCATGACCTCCGAGCTCAGGCCCGGAATGTTGACGGCGCTGCGTGCCGGCAGACCCAGCAGCACGTCGCGAATCTGCTCGGCCACGTCAATGGCCACGTTTTCCTGCGCCTCTTCGGTGGAGGCACCCAGATGCGGCGTGAGAATCAGGCGTTCGCTGACGCCGCGCAGGGGCGAATCGGCCACCAGCGGCTCCTTGGCGTACACATCGAGGGCGGCGCCGGCGATGGTGCCGGCCTCAACGGCCGCCGCCAGGGCAGCCTCATCAACAATGCCGCCGCGGGCGCAGTTGACCAGGCGCGACGTGGGCTTCATGGTGCGCAGCAGCTCAGCGTTGACCAGGTTTTCGGTCTCGGGCGTGCGTGGCAGGTGCAGGCTCACATAGTCAGCCTCGGCGAACAGCTCCTTGAGAGGCAACAGCCGCACCTGCATCTGCTGGGCGCGCTCAGCAGACACAAAGGGGTCGTAGGCCAGCACCTCCATCCCCATGGCCCGCGCCACCCGCGCCACATGGGAGCCGATCTTGCCCAGACCAACAACGCCGAGCTTCTTTTTGTAGAGCTCGTTGCCGACGTAGGTCTTGCGGTCCCAACCGCCCGCCATGGTGCTGGCATGGGCATGGGGCACGTGCCGCGACAGCGAGAGCATCAGCGCCAGGGCATGCTCGGCGGCGGCGATGGTGTTGCCCTCGGGCGAGTTGACCACCAGCACGCCGCGCTTGGTGGCGGCCGGCACATCGACGTTGTCGACACCCACACCGGCGCGGCCGATGATGCGCAGCTTGCCTGCGGCAGCAATGATCTCAGCGGTCACCTGGGTGCCCGAGCGGATCATCAGGGCGTCGTACTCGCCGATGATCTGCGCCAGTTCGGCGGCAGGCAACCCGGTGCGCACATCCACCTGTGCCACCTGAGACAGGATGTCGATCCCGCTCTGGTCAATGGGATCGGAAACAAGAACCTTGGGCATGCCCGGCGCGGCGGAGAAAGGGCCGGCGGTGCAGTGTAGTGAGCAGCGAGAATCAGACCCTCACGAACGGGCTTGAACCTTGTCAACACGGGTGGCTGTGGTGCTCAAACAGCGCGAGCAACTCGAGCAGCTGCAAGCGCTGCTGAGCCAAACCACACCGGCCTTGGCTCAGCTGGTGTGCATTGGCGACGGTGAAACACCGCTGGAGCGCGTCGATGCGCTCAACCCGGCCAGCAAGCGCAAGCTGCGGCAGCGGCGCATGGCCCTGTGGCTCATCCCCTTCGGCTTTGTGGCTGGGCTCACCTTCACGTACATCACCGACCTCGACACCTTTGCCTTCGCCGGTGCCTGGAGCCAGCACCTGCTCGGCGGTGTCGCCGGGATGCTGTCGGGCTGGATGGGCAGTTTTGCAGCTGCGGCCAGCGTCAGCTCAAGCGAGGACGACCGCCTGCGCAGCCTGCGCAACCGCCTCGATGAGGGCAACTGGCTGCTGCTGGCCGAGACGGTTGCCGGCGCCGAGATGCCCTGGAGCGTGCTGCAACAGGTGCGCCCGCTGGCTGTGGTGCGCCTGGGCGACGACTGATGCAGAGCAGCGCGTTATTGGCCCTGGCCGAAGCCGCCCAGCGCAGCTGGCAACCCCAATGGAGCGGCTTTCTCGATGGCGGCTCCCAGGAGCGTGCCATCGCAAGTCTGAGTCAACTCAGCGATCTGCGCCTGCAACGCTGGGGCGGCTTTGCCGGGGCCGAACGTCAGCGCCTGCTGCTCTGCCATGCCGGCGTTGAGCCAGAGAACACAGAACCAGACGATCTGGTCGGCCTGGAGCTGCTCGGCAACTTCCTGTTTGACCCGAGCGAACCCGACGAGTTCCGCCAGGCCCTGCACGACTGCGGCGTGGCGGCTGAGGCACTGGGCGATCTGTGGCTGCGTGGTGATCGCGGTGCCCAGGGCGTTGCCCTTGGCGTCAGCGTGCAACACCTCGATGGCACAAGCCTCAACGTGCGCAGTGTCGAGACGCGCATACAGCTGCGACCGCTGGCGGAGCTGCAGCCCCCGCCCGCCCGTCAGCCGCGGCGCTTCAGCAGCGTCGAAGCTTCACTGAGACTCGATGCGGTGGGTTCGGCTGGCTTTGGCCTCTCGCGAAGCCGCATGGCTGCATTGATCCGCAGTGGAGCTGTGCGCATCAACTGGGAGCCGGCCAGCAGCCCAAGCAAGGAACTGCGCTGCGGCGATCGCGTGCAACTGCAGAACCGTGGCGAACTGGTGCTCGAGCAGGCCGAACTGACCCAGAAAAATCGCTGGCGCGTCGCCTTGGTGCGCCGCTGATCAAAGCGAGCGAGGCTGGGCGAGGCGCGCTGCTAGGTTGCGCCTGTCGGGTTGCTGCCCCGCAGCCATCCAGCCCGGGCGATTAGCTCAGAGGTAGAGCACTACCTTGACACGGTAGGAGTCACTGGTTCGATTCCAGTATCGCCCATACGATTGTTCAGATGCCCTCCAGCGCAACCGATCTGCAGCTTGTGATCGGGCTGGGGCGATCGGGCATCGGCGCCGCGCGCCTGCTGGCCGGCCAGGGCCATCCGGTCAAGCTGCTCGAAGCGCAGCGCAACGATGCGCTGGAGCGCCAAGCCAATGCGCTGCGAGCTGAAGGCATCGACGTCAGCCTCGGCGTCGAGCTCACGGCAGAAGCGCTCGATGCCCTTGACCTACGACCTGGCGCGGTGGTGGTGAGCCCCGGGATGCGCTGGGATCATCCGCTGCTGGTGGAGCTGCGGCAGCGGGGGGTCGCCGTGCACGGCGAGGTGGTTCCAGCCTGGCGTGCCAGCGGCGACGTGCCGTGGATCGGCATCACCGGAACCAATGGCAAGACCACGGTCACCCATCTGGTGCACCACGTGCTGCAGCAGGGCGGACGCGATGCGCCCATGGGCGGCAATGTCGGCAACTCGGCGGCGGAACTGGTCTTGCAGCGCTGTCAGGGGCAGGGACCCAAGCCGCACTGGCTGGTCATGGAGCTGAGCAGCTATCAGATCGAAGCCGGCGCGGAGATCGCGCCGCGCATCGGCATCTGGACCACCCTCACCCCCGACCATCTCGAGCGTCACGGCAGCGTCGCCGCCTACCGGGCCATCAAACGGGGCCTGCTGGAGCGCAGCAGCCTGCGCATCCTCAACGCCGATGACCTCGACCTGCAGGCCCACGCTGCCAGCTGGGATCAGGTGTTCTGGGTCAGCACCAAGACCCCTGAGCAGTGCGCAGCGGGGATCACCCCTTCGCTGTGGATCGAGGCAGGCCGCATCGTCATGCGGCAGCAGGGAGAAGCCATCGATCTGATGGATGCCCGCTGCCTCAACATGCCGGGCGAGCACAACCGCCAGAACATGCTGATGGCGGTGGCGGCAGGGCTGGCAGCAGGGCTGAGCGGCCTGCAGATGGAAGCGGCACTGGCCAGTTTCCCTGGGGTGCCGCATCGGCTCGAGCGGCTGCGGCAGGTTGACGGCATCACCTACTACAACGACAGCAAGGCAACCAACTACGACGCAGCCGAAGTTGCATTGCTGGCGCTTGAGGAGCCTGTAGTGGTCCTGGCCGGCGGCGAAGCAAAGATCGGTGATGCCAGCGCTTGGATCGCCGCCTTGCAACGCTGGAGCCGGGCTGTGGTGCTGTTTGGCTCAGCGCAGGAGACCTTTGAAGCGCTCCTGCGCGAAGCCCAGTACTCCGGCACCGTTGTGCGGGCCGCTGGGCTGAGTCAAGCGGTTCCTCTGGCAGCAGAAACGGCCCGGAGCGCAGGCTGCCGGGCCGTGCTGCTCTCACCGGCGTGTGCCAGCTTCGACCAGTACCGCAACTTTGAAGAACGGGGCGATCACTTTCGCGAGCTGGTCACAGCCCTGTAGCGACCCGGAGCAAGGCGTTTCAGCCCGCCTCGCTGAGACGCAGGTAGGCCGACGCAGCGATGCACAGCGCCAGAGGCGTGGTGACAAGCAACCCGAAGCCAAACGCCAGCGTGCCGACACCGGCAATGCAGCCGACCACGATCAGCAGAACGGCCACATCAAACCAATGCGGCGTGATCATGCGACGCGAGCCGGCCATGGCATCGAGAAAGGACTGCTTGCGGTCCACCAGCCAAAAGGCAGCCAGCCAGTACCCAACTGACAGGTAAACGCCGGGCAGGCCAAAGGCCAAGAGCCCTGCCAGGACCGCGACAGCGGCAAACACGTGCAGTCCGAGCATGTTGAAGAGCTGCTGGGTTTCGCTGAACAGCTGGGCAAAGCGGAAGGTCTGGCCCCGCGCCGCCATCAAGGCGCCATTGACCAGAGCCAGGCTGCCGATCAGATGCACCAGCACCTTCAACACAGCCAAAGCCAGTGAGGAGACCAGCAGCGTCCAGGACGGGGACTCGCTGGTGGCGATGGCCAGGGTCACCTCCTTGAGGGCCAGATAAAGGAGACCGGCCACCACCGAATAGACAACGGTGAAACCGATCAACACCGCAGCATTGCGCCCGAAGGCCTTGCTGCCGCTCTGAATGATGGGTCCATACTGCATCGGCATCAAGCCTTAAAAATCAAGAGGAGCACGCTCATTGTGTTGATGAGGACTGGCTCGTCAACCTCTCAGTGTGCGGTTTGATACAGCCATTAGCATGGGTCTAGCAGGCAATCCTTCTGGCGACGCCCATGGCCTACTGGCTGATGAAAAGTGAGCCCGAGGCCTACAGCATCGATGATCTCAAGCGCGAAGGCACAACACTCTGGGACGGCATTCGCAATTATCAGGCGCGCAATTTCATGCGCACGATGGCGGCTGGCGACCGGGCCTTCTTCTACCACTCGAACGCAGCCCCTCCAGGAATTGTGGGGCTGATGGAGGTCTGCGAGATCAAGCTCGTTGATCCTTCGCAATTTGATCCTGAAAGCCATTACTTCGACCCGGCTTCAAGCACCGAGAAACCGCGCTGGGACTGCGCGAGGTTGCGCTATCTCGGTCATTTTGCTGCGCTGCTCAGCCTTGATGCTTTGCGCCAGCAGTTCAGCGAAGACGAGTTGGCTGTGGTGCGGCGCGGCAATCGCCTCTCGATCCTGCCGGTGAGCGACGCCAGCGCGGCTCGCTTGCTGGAGCTCCTGGGCCCGCTCGTCTGACCATGCCTGCGTTGCGGCCGATTGCCTCTGAACCGATTGCGATCCGCCGTGCTGTCGATGAGGGCTGGGCCGGCTTTCGGCGTCACGCCGTGGTGCTGGTTGGATTCACGGTGCTGCTGGGCGGGCTGAATCTGCTCAGCTGGCTGGCCTACCGCGGCAGCGGCGGCCTGCTGGAGCGCGGGCTGCCGCAAGCATCAACACCTGCGCTGCTGCTGGCTGGGGCCTCCCTGGTGGCCTATCTATTCAGTGGCTTCTGGCTGTTGACCGGGCTCATTCGCGGGGCTGAGCGGGCCCTCGATGGCCAGCCCCCGAGCTTGAGGCGAGTGCTGCGCATCGATGCCAACAGCATGGCGAGACTGGCCTGGAGCCAGCTGCTGTTGCTGCTGCTGCTGGCGCTGACGCTGCAGGCCGGTGAAGCCAGCTCCTGGGTGATGGCGCTGCTGCTGCCCAGACTCACGCTGTTGCCAACGCTTGCCGCCTGGGGCGTGGTGATCTATGTGCTGGTGGATCAGGTGCTGCTGCTGCCGATCACCGTGCTGGCCAACCAGGCAGGGCTGAGGGCATTTCGCAGCGGCCGACGTGCCACAGATCCCCACTGGCTGCAGGCGGCAGGACTGCTGTTGGTGGTGGGCCTGATCCTGCTGGCTGGCTTTTTGTTGTTGGTGGGCCTGGCTGTGGCCCTGCCGTTTGCGTGTTGCACCTTGGTGGCTGCCTATCGGCAGGTGTTTGTTCTGCCGGCGCCTACGGCTCCTGGGTCCCCGAGGCCAGAAAGCTGCGCTGCCCAGGAAACAGGTTGGCCAGATAGCAACGGGTGACGCCACGGCTTGAGCTGCCGTTCTGCACCAGGAACCCTGCCAAAGCAGCCTGAACCAAGCGGTACTGGTCCCAGTTCGGGTGGCACTCGATGAAGGCCTGCATGGACGCCAGCAACCCTGCCGGCACGTCTGCCCTAAGGCTGACCACGCCGGCTTCAGCGGCATCAGGGCCTGGAAGCTCCTGCTCGGCGGCCGTGATCTCAGCGTCCAACTGTGTGCGCATGCACCTGCTCAATTCGCTCAACACATGACAGTTCCCCACATCGCTGCCAAGACGTCAACCAAGCCGATCTGGAGCACAGGGCCAGCATTCCCAGGCTGAGACCCATGGCTGCTGCTGCTGCCTCAACAACCAGGCGGCCCCAGGCACTCTGAGCTATGCAGCGGCATCGTCTTGTCAAGCGATCGCCCGCTCGATCCGAGGCTCTCCCCAGGCACATGGCCAGCACTGCACGCTTCGCGGGCGGCCTGTGGAAAAACCGGGAAGAACGGGGCCGGGTTCTGGGGGAAACGCAAAACTCGACCCGTGATCAGCACTGCTTATGTGCGCCAACCTCAGCGGGGTGTCTCATGCGGGATTGCCCATGGCCGCCGGCAACCGCAACGCCAACAAAGCGGCCGCAAACGCAGCACTCGCGTCCTGATCCCAGCCCCCTTCAACACCCCGTGCTGGGTGCATGGCCGCTGGCTGAGGCTCCAACACAAACCGCAGCGACCAGCGCTCGGCAAAGCCGTTGAGTTGCAACCACAACCCAGAACTGGCGTGCTCGAGTTCAAGGGTCTCCTCAGGCATCAGCACCGCAGCGATGGCGGCACATTGCTCGATCAGGCAACGCACCCCGGCCTGGAGCTGAGCGGCTTCTGCGGCGGTCAGTTCAACCGCCCAGTCAGGCCCGCCAACAAGCACGACAAAGGGCTGACGCTGCGGATCCATCCGCAAACGCCAGCCCTGACCAGCCTGAATCTCCAACTCAGCCGGGCAGCAGGTCCGGTTGATCCTGCTCGTCGCTGAGCTCAATGATCGCCCGCTGCACGGGCTTGATCATGGCGTCATCGAGCAGTCCGTCGAAATCGTCAAAGCGGCGCTGTTTGGCGCGATAGGCGATCCGCACCGTGGTCAGGTAACGGTTGCTGGCATGCCGAATCAAGCTCTCGCCGCGCTGGGCCAGTTCCTTGGCGTTGATGTCGATGCCGCTGTACATGAAGACTCCTGAATGCCACGACTTTAGGTCAGCCCTCCCTGCAGCCCGCTAGAAGGGTCAGCCATGGCGGGCACCGTCGCGATCGACCTGGGCAGCAGCAGCACCGTGGTGGCTTTTCAAGCCCCAGGTGAGGCACCCAGGCTGCTGGCCTTGCCCCCCTACAGCCTCGAACCCGAGGCTGTGGTTCCAACGTTGCTGTGGTTGGCCTCGCCTGAGGCCAGCACGGCCTTGATCGGCCGCCAGGTGATCGACGCCAACCTGGCTGATCACCAGGGCCCTGAATTGCAGCGCGATTTCAAACGCCTGATCGGCCAGAAGCCAACTCCTCTTGACCAGAGTCCTGGCTTGCCATTGAGCCCAGAACAAGCCGGTGAGCGCCTGTTGCGCCAGCTCTGGAGCGCGCTACCCCAGGGCATCCACCCCGAGCGGCTGGTGCTGACAGCACCCATCGATGGCTACGGCGGTTACCGGGGTTGGCTGCTGCAGCTGGCCAGCGCTTTCAACGTCGAGGAGGTGGCGCTGGTCGATGAACCCACGGCAGCCGCCATCGGTTGCGCCCTGCCCCCCGGCAGCACGGTGTTGGTCATCGATCTGGGGGGAGGCACCTGCGATCTCTCGCTGGTCCAGCTGGAAGGCGGCGAGGGCAAGGCCGCGCCGATCGCCCAGTTGCTGCGCCTGCGCGGCCAGACCCTGAACACCAGCCGGCAGCAGCTGCGCTGCGCCAAGGTCATGGGCAAGGCGGGGCTGGCGATCGGGGGCCGCGATATCGATCGCTGGATCGCGGCGGCCGTGCTGCCGCAGATGCCCATCGATGCAACCCTGCTGCAGGCCGCTGAGCGACTCAAATGCCAACTCAGCGAGCAACCGCTGGCTCGCAGCCTCTACAGCCATGGTGATGGCCGCGTCCATGACTTGCAGCTCAGTGAGGCTGGTCTCACAGAAGTGCTCGAACAACAGGGGTTGTTCAACGCTCTTGATGGCTTGCTTGAGGCCGTGCTTGCCCAGGGCCGCCAGGCCGGCGTCACGCTCGAGCAGATCGATGCCGTTGTGCCCGTGGGCGGCACAAGCCGTCTGGCCTCGATCCAGCGCTGGCTGGGCGCACGAGTCGGCAGCAGGCCGATTTGCAACCAACGACCGATCGAGGCGGTAGCCCTTGGGGCTCTGGCGCTGACGCCGGGTGTGCGGGTGCGCGATGTGCTGAGCCGTGGGGTGGCCGTGCGCTGCTGGGACCGCCGCAGCGCAGGCCACCGCTGGCATCCGCTTTATGTCGGTGGCCAGGCCTGGCCTACCGAACAGCCGCTTGAGCTGATCCTGGCGTGCAGCCGCGACGGCCAGGAGGCGATTGAGATCGTTCTGGGCGAGCCGCTGCAGCAGCAACGCGCCGAGGTGGTGTACCGAGATGGGCTGCCGCAGCTGCAGCAACGCTCGAGCCTTGCTCAAGAGGTCACGCCGTGGCCCAAGCCAGCGCTGACCCTGCCCCTGCAGCCACCGGGCGCAGCAGGCGAAGACCGTCTGCGCCTGCAGTTCAGCATCGATGAGCGCTGCGAGTTGATCCTGCGCGTTGAAGACCTGCGCCAGGAGGGTGTTTGCGGGAATGCCCATCGCCTCGGCAGGTTGCGCTGAGCGCTGCCGTTGCTGCGATAAAACAGGGTTTCCATTGCCGCTTTCGCCTTGGCCCTGCGCCAGCACAGGCTGCCCCGGTTCTGGCTTGGCCTCACCCTTGGCCTGGTGCTGAGCACTCTGGCGGCCACGTATGTGTGGGAGCGGCAGCTGCCAGGCCGGCTGCGCGAGGCCGTTGAACGGGGTGATCTCGATGCCTGCCTGCGCTACAGCGATCAGCTCGCGGCACTGAGCTGGCTGGGGGGTGAAACGCCCGTGGAGCAGGCGCGCTGCCGCAGGCTCAAAGCCAGGCAGCTGTGGCAACAGCAGCAGTGGTCTGGGGCCCTGAGCCTGCAGCTGCAGCTGATCAATTCAGAGGCTGCAACCACGGCCGACCGATTGCAGCTGCAGAGCTGGGAAGACGAACTGGAGCAGCTGGCGCTGCGGCGCTTCTACCAGGGCGATCTCAACGGCGCGCTGCAACTGCTCGAGCCGATTGGCGAAAACCACAAGCAGGGCGGCAACAGCCTGGGCGACAACTTCCGCGAGGTGTGGGCCAGCAACCGCTACCAGCTGGAGCGAGCCCGCAAGCTGAGCCAACAGAAGCGCTGGTGGGAAGCCATCGACGCCCTCAATCGCATCGACCACCCCTGGTGGAAGCAACAGAGCCAGGAGCTCCGGGGCAACGTTGAAACCGGCATCAACGCACTCGAGAACAAGCACCGCGAACGCGACAGCCACGGCTCCTTGCCCCACACCGTGCCAGCGCAGCAACTCGATGCCCTGGTGCAACAGCGCATCGCCCAGGGCCAGGACGAATGGACCGCCTTTCAGGGGGCCTGCCGATCCCTTGGCGGCCGGGTGATCGAAGCCGGACCAGAAACGGCCTGCCAACGCTGAGGCGAACATGACAAGATTGCGGCGCAGCAGACGCCGCCGATCATGCAGCCAGGGGACAAGGTCAAAGTCAGCAGCAGTGTGGTGATCTTCCACCACCCCGAGCACCGCGGACAGGCCTTCGATCTGATGGGCCAGGACGGCGAGGTGATCTCGGTGCTCAACGACTGGAAAGGCCGCCCGATCAGTCCGACCCTGCCGGTGGTCGTGGCCTTCGGCAAATTGCGCGTTCACCTGCGCAGCGATGAACTGTCTGCCTTGAGCTGAGTCACGCCAGATCAGGGCGATCGGCTGGCTCGGTCAGGGGATCCCTGAGCAGAAAAACACCTTCCTCGCCATCAATCGCCGCCAGGGCGAGTTGGATCGATTCGTCGCGGCTTGTCGGCACAACACGGCCGCAAAAATCAGGCTGAATCGGCAGCTCCCGGTGGCCCCGGTCGACCATCGCCAGCAGCGCGACCCGTTTGGGACGCCCCCAGGCCTGCAGCGCCTCAAGCGCGGCTCGCACGGTACGGCCGGTAAAGATCACATCGTCAACAAGCACCACATGGCGCCCGTCGATGCTGACTGGCAGGTCGGTGGGCTGGACCAGACGCGTGCCCACCCGCGCCAGATCATCGCGATACAGGGTCGGATCGAGGCTGCCGCAATCGATCGGATGCCCGCAGAGCACCGCAAGACGGGCCGCGAGCACATGGGCCAGGGCCACGCCGCGGGTGGGAATACCCAGCAGCACCAACTCCTGGCTGTGGGCCACCTCCTCCAGCACCTGAGAGGCCAGCCGATCAACCGTGCGGCGCAGATCCTCCGCAGACAACAGCTCACGGCGCTGGCGAGCACAGTCGGCTGCCCCGGCAGAAGGCGTCACGTTGCCCAGCTTGAGAGACCTGGCTCAATCTTAAGAAAAGTCGATCCAGCGATCGATGTGCCCAAAACCTGACGCAACCGGGAGCAGCGGGGATCAGGCGCAGGGCTGGGGGTAGGTTGGCTTGTGTGGAAGACGTCATGGGCGAAGCGGTTGCGATGGCTGACGACCTGCACGGCTTTGCTTCACCTTGTCCCCTCTCGGAGCGCGTGATCGGGTGAGCAGCGTGTCGTCACAACATCTCTCGACCATGGGCCCGACCGCCGAGGGCACCCAGTCCAAGGGTTGGCCTGGCAGCAACGTTGTCGCCCCCGTCGTTTTGGCGATTCTTGATGGCTGGGGCTACAGCACTCACGATGAGCACAACGCCATCCGCAGCGCGGCGACCCCTGTGATGGATGCCCTCTGGCATGCCTATCCCCACACCCTGATCGAAGCCAGTGGAGGTGCGGTTGGTCTGCCCGACGAGCAAATGGGCAATTCGGAGGTTGGACACCTGACGATCGGCTCGGGTCGCATCATTCGCCAGGAGCTGGTGCGCATCAGCCAGGCCGTGCGTGACGGCTCACTGGCCAGCAACGCAGCGCTCAACACCCTCGCCGACACCCTGCTGGCCAGCGGCGGCACCCTGCATCTGATCGGCCTGTGCTCCGACGGAGGCGTGCACAGCCACATTGAACATCTGGGCGGGTTGCTGCAGTGGGCCGCCGGCCGCGGGCTGCACAAGGTCTGCATCCATGTGATCACCGATGGACGCGACACAGCTCCCGGTAGCGCTGGCAGCTTCATCCGGACCATTGAGGAGCAGATCAAAGCCGCCGGCATCGGCGTGATTGCGACCCTGTGCGGCCGCTACTGGGCCATGGACCGTGACAACCGCTGGGAGCGCACAGAAAAGGCTTACCGCTTGCTGTGCGAACCAACGCCGATCGATGCGCGCACCCCTGCCGAGGTGCTGGAGGCCTCCTACGCCGAGGAGATCAGCGATGAATTTTTGGAACCCGTTCGCCTGGCCCCAGGGCTCATGGAAAGCGGCGATGGGGTCATCTGCTTCAACTTCAGACCCGATCGGGTGCGCCAACTGATCCGAGCCCTCGTCGTGGAGTCGTTCCAAGGCTTCACGCGTGAGCCCATCACGCCGTTGCCTGTGGTGACGTTCACCCAATACGAAAAAGGGCTGCCCGTGGCCGTTGCCTTTCCCCCTGAATCGCTGGACGGGCTGCTGGGGCAGGTGGTTTCAGAAGCGGGTCTGCGCCAGTTCCGCACCGCTGAAACAGAAAAATATCCCCATGTCACCTATTTCATGAACGGTGGCATCGAGCAGGCGTTCCCCGGCGAAGACCGGCATCTGGTGCCTTCCCCGCGCGTTGCCACCTATGACCAGGCGCCAGCGATGTCGGCCGAGCAGCTCACCGACAACTGCATCGCTGCCATCAACAAAGGCATCTACGCGCTGGTGGTGATCAACTACGCCAACCCCGACATGGTGGGGCACACCGGTCAGATGGAGGCCACCCGCGAGGCGATTGCCATGGTCGACCGCTGCGTCGGCCGGCTGATGGAGGCCACCAACCGCATGGGCGGCACCCTGCTGATCACGGCCGACCACGGCAATGCCGAGGTCATGGAGGGCCCCGACGGCCGCGCCTGGACCGCACACACCACCAATCCTGTGCCGGTGATCCTGGTGGAGGGAGAACAGCGCAAGCTCCCTGGTCATGGCACGGCGGTGCAGTTGCGCGACGGCGGCGGGCTTGCCGATATCGCACCAACGTTGCTCGAAATCTTGGATTTGCCCAAACCCGAGCTGATGAGTGGCTCCAGCCTGATCCAACCGGCCGCCGCACCCGCACAAGCCAGCCGCGTTCCCCAGACCCTGGGCCTCTAGCATCGCCCCATGCTCAGTTCGATTGCTTCATGGATCTGGATCGGCAGCGGCGTTCTGCTGATCATTTCGGTGCTGCTGCATAGCCCCAAGGGCGACGGCATGGGCGGTCTGGCAGCCAGCGGCGGCTCCATGTTCAGCAGCGCCCGCAGCGCCGAGCAGACCCTCAACCGCATCAGCTGGACGTTGCTGGCCATCTTCCTGGCCCTGGCGGTGGTGCTCAGCGCCGGTTGGCTCAAGTAAGCCGGCCCAGCGCCCCTGCCATGCCATGACGATGGGCCGACGTTCCCTGCTCTCGAGCCTGCCCGCAGGGCTGGCCGCCTTGCTTGGCCTGCCCAACCCCGCCGAAGCTGCCAGCAAGGCCGCCGACCCGGCCTGGAACCTGAGCGACGCCCAGTGGAAAGCGCGCCTGAGCCCAGCCGCTTATCAGGTGCTGCGCAAAGAAGGCACGGAGCGTCCCTTCAGCAGCCCGCTCAACAGCGAAAAGCGCAGCGGGACCTACCACTGCGCCGGCTGCGACCTGCCCCTGTTCAGCTCCAAGGCCAAGTACGACAGCGGCACTGGCTGGCCCAGCTTCTGGCAACCCCTGCCCGGGGCTCTGGGAACCCAGTTGGATTTCAAATTGATCGTGCCCCGCACCGAATACCACTGCAAACGCTGCGGCGGCCACCAGGGGCATGTGTTTGGTGATGGCCCCAAGCCCACCGGCAAGCGCTACTGCAGCAACGGCGTGGCGCTGAGCTTCAAGCCCGGCAAGGGCTGAGCGCTGACCGCAAAGGCCTTCCGAACGTCGGGGCCTGCGGCGAGCGCCTGGTTGACATCGCCCCATCCCGTTCTGCAGCGGACCATAAAAAAGCGCCCCCGTGGGGGCGCTGGGTGTGGGATCTGAAAAATCGGGATCCGACGACGATCTCGAAGGAGATCAGTAGTCGAAGTCGCCGCCGCCCATGCCGCCGCCGGCAGGAGCTGCTTCCTTCTTCTCGGGCAGGTCGGCCACGATGCACTCGGTGGTGAGCACCATGCCGGCGATCGAGGCGGCGTTCTGCAAACCGCTGCGGGTCACCTTGGCGGGATCGACAATGCCGGCAGCCAGCATGTCGACGTACTCGCCGGTGGCGGCGTTGTAGCCCTCGTTGAAGGGCTTGTTGCGCACGTTCTCGGCCACGACGGCGCCATTGGCACCGGCGTTTTCTGCGATGCGCATCAGCGGGGCGGTGAGGGCCGAAGCGACGATGGTGGCGCCGATCAGCTCTTCGCCGCTCAGGTTGGCCTTGGCCCAGTCTTCGAGAGCCGGGGCCAGGTGGGCCAGGGTGGTGCCACCGCCAGGAACGATGCCCTCTTCAACGGCCGCCTTGGTGGCGTTGATGGCGTCTTCGAGGCGCAGCTTCTTGTCCTTCATCTCGGTCTCGGTGGCAGCACCCACCTTGACCACGGCCACACCGCCGCTCAGCTTGGCCAGACGCTCCTGCAGCTTCTCCTTGTCATAGGAGGAGTCGGTTTCATCCATCTGCTTGCGGATCTGCTCGCAGCGGGCCTTGACAGCCGCCTCGTTGCCTTCGGCCACGATGGTGGTGGTGTCTTTGTTGATGGTGATGCGGCGGGCGGTGCCCAGCATCTCCAGCTTGGCGTTCTCGAGCTTGAGGCCGGCGTCCTCGGTGATCAGCTGGCCGTTGGTGAGAACGGCGATGTCCTCGAGCATGGCCTTGCGACGATCACCAAAGCCGGGGGCCTTGACGGCAGCCACGTTGAGCACGCCGCGCAGGCGGTTCACCACCAGGGTGGCGAGGGCTTCCTTCTCGATGTCCTCGGCAATGATCAGCAGGGGCTTGCCGGTGCGGGCGATCTGCTCGAGCACGGGCACCAGATCCTGCACCAGGCCGATCTTCTTGTCGGTCAGCAGGATGTAGGGATCCTCGAGCACCGCTTCCATGCGCTCGGTGTCGGTGGCGAAGTAGGGCGAGATGTAGCCCTTGTCGAAGCGCATGCCCTCGGTGACCTCCAGTTCGGTGGTCATCGACTTGCCTTCTTCCAGGGAGATCACACCCTCTTTGCCGACCTTGTCCATGGCGTCGGCAATCATGCGGCCCACCTCGTCGTCGTTGCCGGCGGAGATGGTGCCCACCTGGGCGATGGCATTGCTGTCGCTGATCGGCTTGGCGTGCTCCTCGATCTTCTTGACGAGGAACTCAGAGGCCTTGTCGATGCCCTTCTTGAGGGTGATGGCGTTAGCGCCTGCGGCCACGTTGCGCAGACCGGCCTTGACCATGGCGTGGGCCAGCACGGTGGCGGTGGTGGTGCCGTCACCGGCGGCATCGTTGGTCTTGGAGGCGGCCTGACGGATCAGGGCGACTCCGGTGTTCTCGATGTGGTCCTCGAGCTCGATCTCCTTGGCGATGGTGACGCCGTCGTTGATGATCTGAGGAGCGCCGAACTTTTTCTCAAGCACGACGTTGCGGCCCTTGGGGCCCAGGGTCACGGCCACCGACTCGGCGAGGATGTCGATGCCTTTTTCAAGAGCGCGGCGAGCCTGCTCGTTGTAAATGATGCGCTTGGCCATGGGAGGCGTTGTTCGCGGTGGTGGATAAAACGGAAAAACTGGAGGGCTGCAGAAGCTGATGCCTGTTCAGAGGCGATCAGCGCTTGCCTACCGGGTTCAGCTGACGACGGCGAGGATGTCCTTCTCGGACAGCAGCACGTACTCATCGGTGCCGAGCTTGATGTCGGTTCCGGCGTACTTGCTGTAGAGGACCTTGTCGCCGATGCTGACTTCGGGAGCCTGACGGCTGCCGTCGTCGTTGCGCTTGCCGGGGCCCACCTGGACCACTTCACCCACCTGGGGCTTTTCTTTGGCGGTGTCAGGAAGCAGGATGCCGCCGGCGGTTTTTTCCTCCGACTCGGACACCTTGATGAAGATGCGATCTCCCAGCGGTTTGACCGTGGAGACGCTGAGGGAAACAGCTGCCATTGGATCGAGGCGTGAATGACGTGCAAGGGGTGGCGCCTGTGGCGCCGCGGGAAGAGGCCGACCTGGCACTCCAACCCGTTGAGTGCCAACTTATGAGCCCGCCATCTGTGCTGGCCAGGGGGCTTCTGTGCGGGTGACCGAACCCGGACCCAGGCGGGGGTCGCGGTGGTAAGGTTGCGCCGCTCGAGGCGGGAGCAGGTCTCGCCGCGCACCTCCCTGCAACTCATTACATATGGCTGCTGCTACCGCAACCGGCACCAAGGGCGTTGTCCGCCAGGTGATTGGCCCGGTTCTGGACGTGGAATTTCCGGCCGGCAAGCTTCCGAAGATCTACAACGCACTGCGCATCGAGGGCAAAAACCCTGCGGGTCAGAACGTTGCTCTGACTGCCGAAGTGCAACAGCTCCTCGGCGATCACCGTGTGCGTGCCGTCGCCATGAGCAGCACCGACGGCCTCGTGCGCGGCATGGATGCCCTCGATACCGGCGCGCCGATTTCGGTGCCCGTCGGTGAAGCCACCCTGGGCCGCATCTTCAACGTGCTCGGCGAGCCCGTCGACGAGCAAGGCCCGGTGAAGGCCACCGCCACAGCTCCGATCCACCGCGAGGCTCCCAAGCTCACCGAGCTCGAGACCAAGCCCAAGGTGTTCGAAACCGGCATCAAGGTGATCGATCTTCTGGCGCCCTACCGCCAGGGCGGCAAGGTCGGCCTGTTCGGCGGTGCCGGCGTGGGCAAAACCGTGTTGATCCAGGAGCTGATCAACAACATCGCCAAGGAGCACGGCGGCGTGTCGGTGTTCGGTGGCGTGGGTGAGCGCACCCGCGAAGGCAATGACCTCTACGAAGAGTTCAAGGAATCCGGCGTGATCAATGCCGAGGACCTCTCCAAGTCGAAGGTGGCCCTCTGCTATGGCCAGATGAACGAGCCTCCCGGCGCCCGCATGCGCGTGGGTCTGTCGGCGCTGACCATGGCCGAGCACTTCCGCGACGTGAACAAGCAGGACGTGCTGCTGTTCGTCGACAACATCTTCCGTTTTGTGCAGGCTGGCTCTGAGGTGTCTGCTCTGCTGGGCCGCATGCCTTCGGCTGTGGGCTACCAGCCCACCCTGGGCACCGACGTGGGTGAACTGCAGGAGCGCATCACCTCGACCCTGGAAGGTTCGATCACCTCGATTCAGGCGGTCTACGTGCCTGCCGACGACCTGACCGACCCGGCTCCGGCCACCACCTTTGCCCACCTAGATGCCACCACCGTGCTCAGCCGCGGCCTGGCTTCCAAGGGCATCTACCCAGCTGTGGATCCCCTCGATTCCACCAGCACCATGCTCCAGCCCGCCGTTGTGGGCGACGAGCACTACCGCACCGCCCGCGCCGTCCAGTCGACCCTGCAGCGCTACAAGGAGCTCCAGGACATCATCGCGATTCTGGGTCTCGACGAATTGTCCGAGGACGACCGTCGCACCGTGGACCGCGCCCGCAAGATCGAGAAGTTCCTGTCCCAGCCCTTCTTTGTGGCTGAGATCTTCACCGGCATGCCCGGCAAGTACGTGAAGCTCGAGGACACCATCAAGGGCTTCAACATGATCCTGGCCGGCGAACTCGACGATCTGCCCGAGGCAGCCTTCTACCTCGTGGGCAACATCGACGAGGTCAAGGCCAAGGCCGAAAAAATCCTGGCTGAAGCCAAGGGTTGATCAAGGCTGATCGGATCTCCCCACCATGACACTCACACTGCGCGTTCTCGCCCCGGATCAAAGCGTCTTTGATGGCGCTGCCGATGAGGTGATTTTGCCCAGCACCTCTGGGCAACTGGGTATTCTCACGGGCCATGTGTCGATGCTGACTGCACTCGACAGTGGTGTGGTCCGGGTGCGCGAGGGCAACGCCTGGTCATCCATTGCCGTGATGGGTGGCTTTGCCGAAGTCGAAGACAATGCGGTCACCGTTCTTGTCAACGCCGCTGAACTGGGCAGCGCCATCAACGCCGCTGCGGCTGAGTCTGATTTCGAATCGGCTCAACAAGCAGCTGCGGCGTTTGACGGCCAACCCACCTCAGCCGAGAAGGTCAAAGCTCAGCAGGCACTTGCCCAGGCCAGAGCCCGGCTTCAAGCCAGCCAGGCCTGAGAACGGGGCAGTCCAACCCCTCAACCACAACCAATTCTGCAACGACAAGCCCTGGCCAAGCGGTCAGGGCTTTGTTGTGCGGGGTTGTTCTGCAGCACGTGTTCTGCAGAACAACCGACAAAAAAATCCCCTGATCGATGATCAGGGGATTGGGGACAAGACACGGTGCAAGTCAGGCGGTGCCGCAGAAGGTCACATCGGGGAACTTGAGCTTGGCTTCGTCAAGGCTCTTGCCCTTGCCTTCCTCCTGCCAGTAGTTGATGACCTCGGTGGCCTTGTTGAGGATCTCGACGCGCTCATTGTCGGTGATCCAGCTCTTGCGCTCCAGTTCGGACTTCAGGGTTTCCCAGGCATCCTCACGGGGCCAGAAGAAGTAGGCCGTCAGGGGGCTGGGGCCACCACCGACGATCTGATCGACGGCGAGGGCCACATTGTCAGGCAGCCAGAGGATCTTGAGCAGGAAGCGTCCCTCATCGGCTTTGGGTGTGTAACCCGAAGGCACACCGTCCTCATCAATGGTGGCGGTAGCCAACGCGGCGCTGCCGCCACGCATCACCGGACGCCCGGCCGCAGGAGCATCAGCGGCACCGATGGTCTCGGCCGCGTCGTCGATGGCAGCGCCAGGAGCCGCGTCCAAGGTGGTTTCGGTGGCTGGCATGGATGTGCTTGTGACAGACAGTCAGCCCACTAACCTACCAGCCGCACTGCCTGGCTTCCGCTGCCGCTCTCGACCCGCCCCCGCGCCCTGCTGCTGCTCGACATCGACGGGGTGATCCGCGATGTCGGCGGCAGTTACCGCCGAGCCCTGGCCGAAACGGTGCATCACTACAGCGGTTGGCGCCCCGATCCAGCCACGATCGACAGCCTTAAAAGTGAGGGGCTCTGGAACAACGACTGGGAGGCGAGCCTGGAGCTGCTCAGGCGCCGAGCTCTAGCTCCTCTGCCGGCTTTTGATGCGCTGGTCGAGGTGTTCAGCAGCTTTTACTTTGGCGGCGATCCCGCTGGTGATCCCGCCAGATGGACTGGCTTCATTGGCGATGAGCCGTTGTTGGTGAGTCGCAGCTTCTTTGCCGAGCTGGATGCCGCCGGCATCGCCTGGGGTTTTGTGAGCGGGGCCGAGCCACCCTCAGCACGCTTTGTGTTGGAGCAGCGCCTTGGGCTGCAGGCACCTCCGCTGATCGCCATGGGCGACGCCCCCGACAAACCGGATCCCACAGGCCTGCTGCAGCTGGCCACCCAAGTGCTGCAGCACCACGGCATCGACACCCTGGGAGCCGGGGCGCCCCCCGTTGCCTACCTGGGCGACACCGTGGCCGATGTGCAGACCGTGGTGAACGCGCGTCTGGCGGCTGCCGATCAACCCTTCATCAGCCTGGCCGTGGCCCCGCCGCACCTGCATGGTCGAGAGCTCATGGAGGCGCGGGCAAGCTACGAGCATCAGTTGCAACAATGCGGCGCTGACCTCGTGCTTGGCCGCACCAGCGATGCCCTGCGGCAGCTCCAGACCATGCTGGGCTGATGATGGCTATGGCTGGATTAACGCTCCATCGCTGACGTAGCCTTGAGCGCTGCGGCGGTGAGCACCTCATGGCCGCGCTCGCTGACGGCCACATCGTCTTCGATGCGGATGCCGATGCCCTTCCAGCGCTCAGCGACCGCGGGCTGCCCTTCGGGAACGGGCAGGCGGTCGCTCACATACAGCCCTGGCTCCACCGTGAGCACCATGCCCGGCTCAAGGGTCACATGGTGCTCACCCAGGCGGTAGGCGCCCACATCGTGCACATCGAGCCCCAGCCAATGGCCGGTGCGGTGCATATAGAGGTGCCGGTAGGCGCCCTGCTCGATCAGTCCGTCGCGCTCACCGACCAGCAGACCCAGCTCCACCAGGCCGGCCACCAGCACCCGCAGCGCCGTCTCATGCACCCCTTCAGCGGTGAACCCCGGCGCCACTGCAGCGACCGCTGCCTCCTGGGCCGCCAACACCAGCTCATAGAGAGCGCGCTGCTCGCCCGTGAAACGACCATCGACCGGAAAGGTGCGGGTGATATCGCCGTTGTAGTAGTCGCTGAGCGAACAGCCCGCATCGATCAACAGCAGCTCGCCGCCGTTCAGCACGGCGTTGTTGGCCGTGTAATGCAGCACGCAGGCGTTATCACCGCCCGCCACGATCGAGCCATAGGCAGGCCCGCGCGCGCCCTGCTCCAGAAAATGCTGCTCGATCACCGCCTGCACCTGCCGCTCAGACAGCCCGGGTCTGGCCACCTGCCGGGCCAGCTCATGGGCCTCGGCCGAAATGCGCGCCGCCTCACGCAGGCGTTCGAGTTCTTCGGGTTGCTTGCGCAGGCGCAGCTCGTGCAGCAGCGCATCGGGTGCCACCAAACCCAGGGCGGCATGGCCGTTGCGGGGCGCACG
Organism: Cyanobacteria bacterium K_DeepCast_35m_m2_155; assembly: GCA_016882285.1. GTDB lineage: Bacteria > Cyanobacteriota > Cyanobacteriia > PCC-6307 > Cyanobiaceae > RGUW01. Next base: position 50,752 of record VGQS01000001.1, read on the forward strand.
ATCGAGCTGGCCAGCCCAGGCGGCAATCACCAAGGGCTCGACTTTGGGGTGTTTGCCGACGCGAAAGGCAATGCCATCAGCGCCCTTGAGGTAGTCGGCCAGACGCTGGGGAAGCTGCTCAATCGGGTGGGCCAGATCGGCGCCAAAGCGCTCGACCGCCCCCTCGGTGCCCCAACGAAAGCCATGCCACACCTCTGATGTGGCCTCGCGAGGCTGCACAAACAGCACAAAGCGCTCGCCCTCAGGGCGATGGGGCAGCAGCAGGGCCACCGCATCGGGCTCATCAAAGCCGGTGAGGTACCAGAAGTCGCTGTTCTGACGGAACGGCCACTCGCAGTCGGCATGGTGAACCGCCAGCGGAGCCGCCGGAATCACCGCTGCTGCCCCGCCCAGGCCCTCGAGGAAACGGGCACGCCGCTGGGCAAACACGGCCGGCTGAGTCAGGGCATCCAAGGCGGGGGAGGTCGGCATGCACCCATTCCTACGGCAAACTCAGCTTGTCTGCGCTGCGGCACCGCCGTTGGCCACGGTCCCCTCCACCCCTGAGCGCTGCCGTCTGCTGCTGGCGCAATGGCGCAGCTCGCTGCAGCTGGGCGCGCGCGAACGCGGGCTGCTGGGTGGGCAGCTGCGGCTGCTCGATGCCCAGCTCGAACGGCTGCAGCAGGGCCGGTTGCGACTGGCCGTGTTCGGCCGCGTGGGGGTAGGCAAATCGAGCCTGCTCAATGCCCTGCTGGGCCACGACCGCTTTGCCACCGACGTGGCCCATGGCAGCACCCGGCGTCAACAGCTCGAGAGCTGGCCCCAGCCGATCGATGGCCTGCGCGCAGTGGAGCTGGTCGACACCCCTGGCATCGATGAGATCGCTGCAGCCGGCAGGGCTCGGCTGGCCTCGCGGCTGGCCCTGCACGCCGATCTGGTGCTGCTGGTGCTCGATGGCGATCTGACCCGGGTTGAGCTTGACGCGCTCGAGCAGCTGGCAGCCAGCGGCAAACCGCTGCTGCTGGTACTCAACCGCTGCGACTGCTGGAGCGACACCCAGCAGCAGGAGCTGCTGGGCAGCATTCGCCGGCGGCTGCCGGCTGATCTCAGCACAATTGAGATCGTGCCGGTGGCCGCAGCACCGCGCCAACCGACCCTGCTGAGCGATGGGCGGGTGCGCAGCACCACCACGGCACCGCGCATCAGCCGGCTACGCCAAACCCTAGTAGCGCTGCTCAACGAACAGGGTCAGCTGATGCTGGCCCTGGGGGCGCTGAGCAGTGCCGATCGCTTTCACCGGGTCCTGCACGAAGGGCGGCTGCGGCAGGGCCGCCAGCAGGCCCAGAGCCTGATCGGCCGCTTTGCCGCCCTCAAGGCCACAGGCGTGGCGGCCAACCCGTTGCTGCTGCTCGATCTGGCGGGCGGCATCGCCTGCGACACCGCCCTGGTGCTGCAGCTGTGCCGGCTGTATGGGCTGCCCATGCACAGCCAGGGGGCCCGCGATCTGCTGGGCCGGCTTTCGGGCCACAACGCCCTGCTGGGCGGCGTGCAGCTGGGTCTGCAGGCGCTGCTGGGCGGCTTGCGCCAGCTGTTGCTGCTGGCTGCGCCCTTCAGCGGCGGGCTGAGCCTGGCACCGGCGGCACCGGTGGCCCTGGCGCAGGCCGCGCTGGCGGTGCACACGACCCGCCGCACCGGTGAGCTGGCCGCCGCCGAACTGCTCAAGACCAGCCAGCGCGGGCCCAAACCCGGCGCCCTGCTGGCCCGCCTGGCGCGCCATGACCCGGCGGCCCGGGCCTGGTTGCAGTGCTGGCAGCCGCCGGGGGCCAGCACACCCCTGCGCACGCTGCTGCCTTGAGTGAGGCCATTGCCCTGTTTGGCACCAGCGCCGACCCGCCGACGCTGGGGCACCAGACGCTGCTGGAGCACGTGCTCGAGCACTACCCGCGCGTGATCACCTGGGCGAGCGACAACCCCCACAAGCGCCACGGGGCAACGCTGGACCAGCGCGAGCAACTGCTGGCGGCCGTGGTGCAGAGCATCGACAACCCCAGGCTCGAGCTGAGACAGGAGCTCAGCAGCCCCTGGGCGATCACCACCCTGGAGCGGGCACAACAACTGTGGCCCAACGCGGCGCTGGTGTTTGTGATCGGCAGCGACCTGGTGCCCCAGATTTTGCAGTGGCGCCAGGCACAGGAGGTGCTGCGGCGCGCGCAGATCACCGTGGTGCCGCGGGCTGGTTGTCCCCTGCAATCCGACGCGGTGCAAGCGTTGCGCGCCCAAGGGGCACAGGTGGCAGTGCTGGAGCTGCCCATCCCCGCCACAGCCAGCAGCAACCTGCGCCAGAACCCCAGCCCCGATCAACTGCCAGCTGCCGTGTGGGCCCTGATCCGGGAGCACAATCTCTATGGCGCAACCAGCGACGCGCGCAGCTAGCCCATGCGGATCGCCCTGGCCCAGATCAATCCGCTGGTGGGCGACCTGGCCGGCAACGGCGAGCTGCTGCTGACGGCCTGCCGCAGTGCCGCCGCTTCTGGAGCCGATCTGGTGGTGGCACCTGAGCTGGCGCTGTGGGGCTACCCACCGCGTGATCTGTTGCTGAGGCCAGCACTGCAGGCGCAGCAGCAGCAACAACTCGATCGCCTCGCCGCCGAGTTGCCCCCCGGCCTGAAGCTGCTCGTTGGCGTGAGCGAAGGGGCTGCAGATCGCCAGCAGCCCGATCTGTACAACAGCGCGGCGCTGGTGCAGCGAGGCGAGTGGTGCATCGTCGCCCGCAAGCAGCTGCTGCCCAGCTACGACGTGTTTGATGAGCGCCGCTATTTCCGCAGCGGGGCTCAGCCCTGCCTGCTGGAGCTCGATTGCGGCGGGCGCCTCTGGCGCCTGGGCATCACCATCTGCGAAGACCTCTGGGTTGAAGAGAAGCTCCAACACCAACGTCTGCTGGGCTCAGATCCGATTGGCGATCTGCAGGCGCTGCAGCCCGATCTGCTGCTGAACCTGTCGGCCTCGCCCTTTGGCGAGGGCAAAGCCCAGCTCAGGCGCGAGCTGGCGGCTGCGGCAGCCCGGCGGTTGAGCTGCCCGGTCGTCTATGTCAACCAGGTGGGGGGCAACGACGAGCTGGTCTTTGACGGCGGCAGTTTTGTGATCGATCAAGCGGGGTCGGTGCCGCTGCAGCTGGCCTTTGCCAGAAGCGATCTGGCCCTGTGGGAGCCCGATCACCCCAGGCCTGCGTCTGCAGCTGCCTTGCCCCAGCGCGACGAGCTGCTGCTGCGCGCCCTGGTGCTGGGGGTGGAAGACTATGCGCGCAAATGCGGGTTTCGCTCAGCCCTGCTGGGGCTGAGCGGCGGCATTGATTCAGCGCTGGTGGCGGTGATCGCAACCGCTGCGCTGGGCCCAGCCAATGTGCAGGCCCTGCTGATGCCCTCGCCCTGGAGCTCAACAGGATCGATCGTCGATGCCGAAGCGCTGGCCAGCCGCCTGGGCATCGCGACCAGCACCGTGCCGATCGAAGCGTTGATGCACGGCTTTGAGACCTCACTGACCCCAACCCTGGGCGCCCCCCCCAGCGGCCTGGCGGCCGAAAACCTGCAGTCGCGCATTCGCGGCACGCTGCTGATGGCCCTGGCCAACCAACAGGGCCAGCTGCTGCTCTCGACCGGCAACAAGAGCGAGCTGGCGGTGGGTTACTGCACCCTCTACGGCGACATGAACGGCGGCCTGGCCGTCATCGGCGATCTGTACAAAACCAGCGTGTTTCGGCTCTGCGCCTGGCTCGACGCGCCGGCATCGGCTGCGTGCCGCCGCGCACTCGGCCTGCCTGCCGCTGGGGAACTGATCGGCGCGGCGATCCGCCAGAAGCCCCCCAGCGCCGAACTGCGGCCCGATCAGCAGGACAGCGATTCACTGCCCGACTACGGCACGCTCGACCCGCTGCTCAAAGCGCTCTTGGAAGAGCATCAGAGCCCTGAAGAGTTGATCCAGAAGGGCGTTGATGCCGCGCTCGCCGAGCGGGTGATGACCCTGCTGCGCCGCGCCGAGTTCAAACGCCGCCAAGCCCCGCCGGTGCTCAAACTGAGCCAACGCGCCTTTGGCAGCGGCTGGCGCATGCCGATCGCGGCGCTGTAAACCAGCGCCGTGGCCAGCTGCCTCGGCCGGCGCCAAGCTGGAGGCAGACCCGCCTCCGTGATCAACCCATGGCCGCCCCCGGCAGTGCCGCCCCTCTGGCCAGCCCGATGGCCAGCATTGGCGTGCCCAAGGAGATCAAACGTGATGAGCAGCGCGTCGCCCTGACGCCTGACGGGGCCCGCGAGCTGGTCAGCCAGGGCATGGAGGTGCGGATTGAAGCTGGTGCGGGCCTTGGGGCAGGCATCGGCGACAACGATTACGCCGCCGTCGGCGCCCAGCTGGTGAGCCGCGAGGACGCCTGGGCCGCCCACCTGGTGGTCAAGGTCAAAGAGCCCCAACCCGAAGAATTTGCGTTCTTGCGCCCCGATCTGGTGCTGTTCACCTACCTGCACCTGGCCGCCTATCCCGACGTGGGCCAGGCCCTGCTCGAGGCCGGCACCACCGCCGTGGCCTACGAAACGGTGCAGCTCGACGACGGCAGCCTGCCGCTGCTGGCCCCCATGAGCGAGATCGCCGGCCGCCTGGCCGCCCAGGTGGGGTCCTACCTGCTGGAAAAACCCCATGGCGGCCGGGGTGTGCTGATGGGCGGCTGCACCGGCGTGCGTCCAGCGCGGGTGGTGGTGCTGGGGGCCGGCAGCGTTGGCTGGAACGCGGCCCGCATTGCCGCTGCCATGGATGCCGAGGTGTTCTTACTCGATCGCTCACCGCAGCGATTGCGCCAGCTCGAGGCCGACCGCCGCGGCCGGCTGGTGAGCCTGGTGAGCAGCAGCAGCCTGATCGAGCGCCTGGTGCCGGGGGCCGATCTGGTGATCGGCGCGGTGCTGACCCCCGGCGGCCGCGCCCCCACCCTGGTGAGCGAGGCCTTGGTGGCGCAGATGAAACCGGGTTCGGTGGTGGTGGATGTGGCGATCGATCAGGGCGGCTGCATCGCCACCAGCCGCGAAACCACCCACACCGAGCCGACCTTCAGCGCCCATGGCGTGCAGCACTACGCCGTGGGCAACATGCCCGGCGCTGTGCCGTTCACCTCAACCGAAGCGCTGATGAGCGTGACCCTGCCCTACATCCTGGTGATGGCCGGCAGGGGGCTCACCGAAGCCTTCACCGACCGGCCCGAGCTGGTCAGCGGCCTCAACACGATCGGCGGAGCGGTGTGCCACCCCGGCGTGGCCAAGGCCCTGGGCGTGCAGCCGCGTCACCCGATGGCCTGCCTGCGCTAAGCGCTGCCCAACCCCGGCAGCGGCCTGTGCAGCGCTGCCGGGGCAATGCCCTCGCGCAGCGCCAGCACCAGGCCGGCCGCTTCGCTGTAGCTGGCAGCAGGCAGGACCTGCAGATCCAGGGCCTCAGCATTGACATGGAGCAGGCAAGGATTGTCCACAGCAATCACGGGAATGCCGCGCTCGGCGCAGGCGAGCACGGCAGCGCCACCGAGTGCGCCTGCCGGAGCGACCACCGCGCCGGCGGCTTCGATGCAGAGCTCAGGTCCAGCCCATGGCGCAACCACGGCTGAGCCATCAACGGGAACCAGATCGGGAGCCCGGCTCAATCCCACCAGCACGCAGGGCAGAAACGTGAACCCCAGCTCCTCACCAGCAGCCCGCGGGTCCAGCTGTGGATCCAGCGGCAGGGGCATCAGGGCAGGGGCATGGGCGCAGGGCAGGCCCAGCTCAAGGCTCAGCAGATGGCTGATCACCGCCTCAGCCCCGGCCAGGGCATCGACGCCGCTGCCAGCGCGATAGGCCGCCAGAGCGTCGCTGTCAGGGTCATCAGGAAAGCGGGCCACCACGGCTATGGCGGTGGCACCGGCAGCCTTGAGCTGCCGGCCGGCCCGCAGCAGGGCCTCGCCCTGGCCCAGCTGGCCCCAGCTGGCCCCACTGCCGCCCAGACTCAGCCCCACCTCCAGTGGCACCTCGGTGGTCACCACCGGGCCGATGTCGAGGCCAAGCGTGGCGCGGCAACCCTCGGCCACCTGCAGCTGGCGCGCCCTGAGCTCGGGCTCGATGCCGGCATCGAGCAGCAACCCCACCCGCTGCTGACGCACCGGCCGTAGCCGCAGCTCACCAGTGGCAAAGCGATCGAGGCTCGAGCCCTCGACGTAATGAATCCGCGGATCGCTCCAGTAGAGCGCCGCGCCATTCATCACATTGGGATGGGTGATCAGGCAACCACTGGCAGCAGCCAGCAGGCGGGCCACTGGCAGGGCATCACCGGCGTAGCCGCCCTGCTGGCAGCCGATCCCCGTCGGGATCACCAGCAGCACCGGCAGAGGCGGTGCACTCATGCGCGCACCACCGCCTCGATGCACAGGACCGAGCAGGACGCACCTCCACCGGAAGCAACATCGGGAGCGAGCGCAGGCTCAACCGCCGTGATCGCCCAGCGCAGCGGCTGCCCGTGGGCCGATAACGCGTCATGGATCTGCGCCAGCAGGGGGCCCGGCTGGCGCTCCAACCGCAGCGCAAGCGGCACCAGCTTCACTTCTGATACTGACCGAACTGGGCCTCATAAAGCGCATCTTCCTGACCGGCATTCAGGCTCAGGTCACTGGTCGGGAAGGCCACGCACAGCAGCGCAAAGCCCTGTTGCTGCAGCTCGGCCTTGACGCCCATGGCGTCGGGCTGATGGACGCTGCCACTGCTGATCAAGGCCGCACAGGTGGTGCACACACCTGAGCAGCAGGAACTGGGCAGCCCAATGCCGGCTGCCTCGGCCGCCGCCAGCACGGTCTGATCGCTGCGGCAGGGGAAGGTGTGGGTGTTGCCCTCAAACGTGGCAGTGATCTGAAACGTGGTGGGCTCGCTCACAGCACTCGGCGTCGATCGCTCCATCTTCCCAGCCGCGGGGCTCACACCGCATGCCACTGGCTTGGGTGTGGCGCCAGATATTCAGCAGGCTGCTCGAGCTGGGCGGCGGCGGTGAGCACCAGATCAAGACTGATCGAGGCCCGTAGCTCCTCACTGCTGACATTGGGCAGCACCGCATGATCCAGGCACGAGGGAAACAAGACCAGCAGACCAGCCCGCGGGGCCAGATCTACAAAGGAGGCTGACCAGGGCGTGGCTGCCAACGGGCCGCCATGGCCCACGGCCATGCCGGGCACCAGTTCATTGAGCTGACGCTGGGGCCAGAAGCGCAAACAACCGCAGTCGCCGCTGCCATCGCCGCTCAGGTAATAGACAGCGCTGAGATGGGCATTGGGATGGTGATGACGCCCCACCACCTGGTCGGCTTCGCTGAGCACGGGCCAGCAGCGCTGCACATGCAGCGCCACCTGACTCAGATCAAATCCCAGCTGCTGCAGGTAATGCCGAACGTGAACGAGCAGCTCGGCGATCAGCCCAGCAAACACCGGGTGCTTCTGCAACTGCCAGACGCCATTGAGATCGCCGGTCCAGGCACAACCCGGATCAGGGTTGCTTGAGGCCTCACCGCGCAGCTCGTGCAACGCCTGCAGCTGCAGCGCCAGATCCAGTGGATCAGGCCGCAGCTGCAGCTGCCCCAGCGCCACGGGGAAGAGTGGCTGGATCGCCAGATCCCCGGGCGGCGGCAAGGGCAACGGCTCGCTCATCGTTGGATGCACCCTCCAGCCTGGAGCTCACCCCTCCAGCATCCCAAAGCGAGCCACGGCTTCAAACAACAACCCCTCAGACCATCAAGGCGGTGTTGCACAGAGCGCGCGTAACCGCCGAGAGGGGCTGAGGGGTTGGGCAGAGAACGCCGCGACGCCCGGGCGTCAGGCCATCGCCGAGGCACCGCCAACCACCTCAAGAATTTCTTGGGTGATGGCAGCCTGACGCGCCTTGTTGTAATCAAGGGTCAGGGTCTTGGCCAGAGCCTTGGCATTGTCGCTGGCGTTGTTCATCGCCGTCATGCGGCTGGCCAGCTCAGAAGCGGCGGCTTCCTGCAGGGCACGCAGCAGCTGGTTCTCCAGATACAGCGGCAGCAGTGCATTGAGCAGCTGATCGGGGCTCTGCTCAAAGATGATGTCGGAGGGCAGCGCCGGGGCCTGATTGGCAGCCGTGCCAGGTTCAACGACCAACTGACCTTCACGGGTGGTCAGACGGAAGATCTCATCATCAGGCGAGGCAATGCCCTGGGGATCCAGGGGCAGCAGAGTCTGAGAGACCGGACGCGAGCTCACCAGGTTGATGAACTTGGTGTAGATGATTTCAACGCGGTCGCTGGCCCCACCGATGAAGTCAGCCAGCACCTCGCCTGCGATCTTCATCGCTTCAGCAGCATTAGGCACCTGCTCAAGCCCGGTGAAGGTGGCCTTGATCGGGTAGCTGCGGTTCTGGAAGTAGGTGATGGCCTTGCGGCCGATCAGCACCAGATCGACGGCATAACCCTGCGCCTTGAGCTCGGCAAAACGCTGCTCGGTGCGCTTGATGATGTTGGCGTTGTAGCCACCGCACAGACCGCGATCAGCACTCACCACCAACAAGGTGATGGTCTCGATCGGACGCTCTTCCAGAAGCGGTGCGTCAACATCTTCAAAGCGCATGCGCGACTGGAGGTTCTCCAGAACGCGTGCGAGCCGGTCGGCAAAGGGCCGACTGCGCAACACCTGCTCCTGTGCACGGCGAACCTTGGCCGCCGCCACCAGGCGCATGGCCTCGGTGATCTTGCGGGTGTTCTTCACCGAACTGATCCTGTCGCGGATCTCTTTGAGATTGGCCATGGGTTAGGGCTCTAAGAGGGCTCTGGGGATCAGGCCGCAGCCAGCATCGACGATTTGACTTCGTTGATGGCGTCCTTGAGCATGGCTTCGGTGTCGTCGCCAAGCTGCTTTTCGCTCATCACCTTGGTGATGAACTCAGCCTTGTTGGACTTGAGGTATTCGCGCAGTTCACGGCAGAACTGCACCACAGACTCAACCGGCACTTCGTCGATCAGGCCCTTAACGCCTGCGTAGACGACGGCAACCTGCTCGGCCAGGTTCAGGGGGCTGAACTGAGCTTGCTTGAGGATCTCGCGCAGTCGCTTGCCGCGGGCCAGCTGGGCCTGGGTGGCAGCATCCAGATCAGATGCGAACTGGGAGAACGCAGCCAGTTCATCGAACTGGGCCAGCTCCAGCTTGAGGGTGCCGGCAATCTTCTTGATGGCCTTGGTCTGGGCGGCGCCACCAACCCGGCTCACCGAGATGCCCACGTTGATGGCAGGTCGCAGACCCGAGTTGAACAGGTCGGAGCTCAGGAACACCTGACCATCGGTGATCGAAATCACGTTGGTGGGGATGTAGGCCGAGACGTCACCGGCCTGGGTTTCGATGATCGGCAGGGCGGTCATCGAGCCCTTGCCCATGGCGTCGCTGAGCTTGGCGGCGCGCTCGAGCAGGCGGCTGTGGCAATAGAACACGTCGCCGGGGTAGGCCTCACGACCGGGCGGGCGGCGCAGCAGCAGCGACATCTGGCGGTAAGCCTGGGCCTGCTTGGTGAGGTCGTCATAGATCACCAAGGTGGCCTTGCCCTTGTACATGAACGATTCGGCAAGAGCCGCACCGGTGTAGGGGGCGAGGTACTGCAGAGCAGCCGACTCAGAAGCGTTGGCGGCTACCACGATGGTGTAATCAAGGGCTCCCTTCTCACGCAGCACCTCGACCACGTTGGCCACCGAAGCGGCCTTCTGGCCAACTGCCACATACACGCAGACGACGTCTTCGCCCTTCTGGTTGATGATCGTGTCGATCGCAATGGCGGTTTTGCCGGTCTGGCGGTCACCAATGATCAGCTCGCGCTGGCCGCGGCCGATGGGGATCATCGCGTCGATCGCGGTGATGCCGGTCTGCATGGGCTCATGCACCGACTTGCGCTGGATGATTCCAGGCGCCATCGATTCGATCAGGCGGGTCTCGGTGGTGGCAATGTCTCCCTTGCCGTCAATCGGCTGACCCAGAGAGTTGACCACCCGGCCGAGCATCGCGTCGCCGACGGGCACCGAAGCGATCTTGCCGGTGGCCTTGACGGTGCTGCCCTCTTGAATGCCGCGGCCTTCACCCATCAGCACCACGCCGACGTTGTCGTCTTCGAGGTTCAGCGCGATGCCTTCGGTGCCGTCTTCGAACTGCACCAGCTCACCGGCCATCACCTGCTGCAGGCCATAGACGCGGGCGATGCCATCACCGATCTGCAGCACGGTGCCGACGTTGCTGACCGCAACTGCCTTGTCGTAGTCCTCAATCTGCTTCTTGAGGATGGCGCTGATTTCGTCGGGGCGGATGGAAACCATGGAATGAACTCCCTCAGGGGGAGCAGATGGGTGCGAAGACGGTGAGACGGAGAGGAAGGGGGGACGGTGAGGTCCTAGACCTTGGCCAGGTCAAGGCCAAGCCTGCGAACCTGGCCAGCCAGGCTGGCGTCGATCACTCTGGAATCGAGGCTCACGACAAAACCGCCGATCAGAGCAGGGTCGACCTGGAGGTCAAACTCGACAGCCTTGGAGCCGGCGATGGCCTGCACCTTCTTGTTGAGTTCAGCCTGCTGGTCGTCACTCAGCGGGGTCGCCGAGGTGACCTTGGCCAGGGTGATGTCACGCAGCTGCCGGTAGAGCTCAAGAAAGCGCAACAGCACCGAATCGAGCATGGCAATGCGCTGGCGGTCCGCCAGCAGCTTCAGCAGATTCTGCAGAGAATCCGTGAGTTGCCCCTCAAAGAGACCGGCCAATGCCGCCTTTTTGGCGGCAGGCTCGAGCACTGGCGAAGCCATGGCTTGGCGCAGCTGGGCACTGTCATTCCAGATACCCAGGAGATCGCGAACCTGCTCGGCCACGGTGTCGGTTTCTTTGCGGCTCTCGCTCACCTGAAGCAGCGCTTCGGCGTAGGGGGTCGCCAGTGAATTGAGCAACGGCATCAGGCTTTCCCCAAATTGGCGATGGACTGATCAAGCAACTTGGCCTGAGCGGCCTCATCCAGCTTCCCTGGAAGCGCAGCCAGGGCTTTCTCAATGGCCTGGCGAGCTGCCTCACGGCGCAGCATGGCGCTGACGCGGGCTGCTTCGGCATTGAGGTCGGCCACGGCGTCCTGCTTGAGGCGCGCCATCTCTTCAATGGTGCGCATCTCACTGTCGCTGCGGATGGCTGCGGCACGGGCTTTGCCGTCGCTGCGAATCTGCTCTGCCTTGGTCTGAGCTGCGGCCAGATCAGCCTGAGCTTTGCTCAAGGCAGCGGCAGCCTGGGCCAGACGCGCTTCAGCATCCTTGAGCTCCTCGAGGATGGCGGCGCGGCGGCGCTCCAGAATGCCCCCGAGAAATCCTTTGAGAAACCAGACCAGAACCCCGATCACGATGATCAGGTTGATCAGGTTGGTCTCGAGGATGTTGGTGTTGATGCCGAAGCCACCGTGGTGACCCAGCAACACGGGGAAAGAGAGAGTTGCAATCATTGGGCGGGCAGCAATCGGTTGACGATCAACGCACCGAGGCGATCTGACTCGCCCGCCAGGGCTGCCAGAGCCTGCTCACGCTGTTGCTCGATCTCGCGCCTGGCTTTTTCGCGAGAGGCATTGGCCTCCGTTTGAGCCAGGGCGAGTGCCTCGCGGTACAGCTTGTCGACCTCCTGCTCGGCCTCGACGATCAACTTCTGCGACTCCTGGCGGGCAGCCTTGAGTTGCTCAGCAAGATCAGACTCAAGCCGTTGCACCTGGGCCAGCTTTTGCTTGGCCTCAGCGCGGCTGGTGGTGATGAAACCCTCGCGGTCTTCGACAACCCGGCCAACCGGGCGGAAGAACAGGGCATTGAGGAGGAAGGTCAGAACAACGACCTGAACCGCCATCAACGGCAGGGTCGCGTCGAGGTCAAACAGACCTCCTTCAGGTGCGCCTGAAGCCGCAAGCAGAAGCCAGCTAGACATCGCAGAAGAGCGCCGAAATGAAAAGGAAGGAACTGCTGGTGAACGTCACCGGCAGCCTGAGGCTGATGACCTGGCCAGCAACGCTGAAAGCCAGGCCATCGAGTCCAAGCCGAGCCGATGCCCGACCTGGACTCAGGGCGATCAGCCGGCGAAGGGGTTGGCGAACAGCAGCACCAGAGCGACCACCAGGCCGTAGATGGTCAGAGCTTCCATGAAGGCCAGGGAGAGCAGCAGGGTGCCGCGAATCTTGCCTTCAGCCTCGGGCTGACGGGCAATGCCTTCAACAGCCTGACCGGCTGCGGTGCCCTGGCCGATACCAGGGCCGATGGCGGCCAGGCCCACGGCCAGAGCGGCGGCCAGAACGGAAGCGGCGGAGGTCAGTTCACTCATTGGTGGAAACCTGTTGGAAAGGGGGTGGGTATTGGAGCGCAGGGAGAGCGCGGAATCGGCATGGCGCGCCCGGGACACCCCCCAAGGGGAGTGGGCCCGGTTCCACCCGGACCTGCGCGCGATGAGTTTGCCAGATCGTTGGGACGACCCGGTTTAAGCAAGAGCTCAGTGGTGCTCTTCGTGAACCGCTTCGCCGATGTAATTCGCGGCGAGGGTGGCGAAGATCAACGCCTGAATGGCGCTGGTGAACAGCCCGAGGAACATGGCCGGCAGGGGCACGATCACCGGGACCAGGAAAGCCAGCACACCGACCACCAGCTCGTCGGCAAGGATGTTGCCGAACAGACGGAAGGACAGGGACAGCGGCTTGGTGAAGTCCTCGATGATCTTGAACGGCAGCATGATCGGGGTCGGTTCGACGTAGTACTCGAAGTACCGCAGCCCCTTGCGGCTCAGGCCGGCGTAGAAGTACGAGAGCGACACCAGCAGGGCCATGGCCACGGTGGTGTTGATGTCAGCGGTGGGTGCACCGAGCTCACCACTGGGAATCTCGACGAGCTTCCAGGGGATCAGGGCTCCGCCCCAGTTGCACACAAAAATGAACAAGAACAGGGTGCCGATGAACGGCAGCCAGTCGCGGTAGGCCTTCTCACCGATCTGCTCACGGGCCAGATCGCGGATGTAGGTCCACAGGAACTCCAGCAGGTTCTGGACCCCACTGGGGTCACGCTGCATCGAACGGGTGCCGACCACCACCAGGGCGAGCAGGGCACCGATCACCACCCAGGAGCTCAGAAAGACCTGGCCATGAAGGTGGAGATTGCCGATGTGCCAATAAAACTGTTTTCCGACTTCCAGCTCGGCGAAGGGAAGCAACGGGGACAGAAGAACCATGGAGATGGAGATTGGTTCAGGGAGCGAGAAACGCCTGCAGGAGCAAGGCAGGCTTGTAGAGCACGAATCCTGCTAGCGCAGGCAGGAGCTGCAAAGCAGGAACCCTCGAGCAGACAACCACCAGCAGGGCTGGAACGATCATCTGAAAACGCCCCAAAGAGCGGGATTGGGTACCCAATTTGGCGACGCTCCGCGCCAGCAGACGGACATAAAGCAGTCCGCAGCTGGCACCGAAAGCAAGGCTGCAGGCGGGCTGCAGGCCGAATCGAAGGGCAGTGAGCGCACTCACCACAACCGATAGGCCCAGAGTCGCCAGCAAAAAGCGACGCTGCAGGCGTTGAAAGTCGTCCGAAGGCGACGCAACAGCCACTGGAGCCTCTGCATCAGGGGCCGAAGCCGTAACCGATTCAGCGGCCAGGGTTGCCTGCAAGCTTGCCCGGTGCAAAAAGCGGCCGGAATCTATCACGCAGCCACCAGAGCTCAGCTGGGGCAATCCATCTCAGCCCGATGCGGCCGCTGTCAGCTGATGCAGGACCCGCTTGTCCAGGAGCTGCCGCATCAACCGGCAACGGGCGGCAGCATCGAGCTCGAGGGGCAACACCCCGAGCGGCTGGCCTGGCGCCTGGTCGCAGGCCTGGGCCAGGGCATATTCAGCCTCGTCGAGTTGCAACGGCATCAGGTCAGGCCCCAGCAAAGAAGCCGACGGCCAACCCCAAAGACAGCGGTTGCGCTCGAAGCAGGCAGACAGCAACGCCGCATCGCTGCGATCGAGGGCCTCGGGCTGATCACCCCGCCGCAGAAAGAACTCGAAGTGACTGATGTCGGGGTCGAGGGCCTCCATCAAGCGCCAGCGCTCAAGGTCACTGAGCTCCTGAGCACGCTCAAGCAGCTCGCCCTCGAGCAGGCGGGCCGGATCCCAGACCTCGGGGTTGGAGAACCCCGCAAAGCTGAGACCGCTGCAGGCGGTGAACGCCATCAGGCGATCAATGGAATAGCTGCATTCCTGGGGATGCAGATACATATCGGCGAAGTTGGCATCGGCAGCCGTATCGAGCGCCCAGCGCTGCTCGTGGTGACGTCGCAGCCTGTTGGTCTCAGGCAGGGTGGCCAGCAGGGCGCGCCCGAGCCTCAGGCCGTCCTCGCCGTGGCCAACGTTCAGCAGTTGCAGGGCCTGTTGGGTGCGCTGGATTTCCCAGCGGCCGCCATCGGCATAGAGGAACAGATGCAGCGTCCCCCCCAAGCGCAGGCGCTGGGCCAGGGCGACAAGGCCGGCCTGGGGTTCCTGGAGGTGGTGGAGCACCCCCACCGAGTTGATGTGATCAAAGTCACCCTCCTGCCCCAGATCGAGCAGGCTGCATTGCTCGATCCGCAGCTCACTGACCTGGGCGGCGGCGCCAGAGCGACGGCAACGCTCCCGCGCCACACCCAGAGCCCCAGCGCTGATGTCGACCGCAAGCACGGCGCTGCCTGGGTTGAGATGGCAGAGGTAATCGGTGCTCACACCGGTGCCGCAGCCGGCATCGAGCACGCGCCAGGAACGCCTGGTCTGGCCTTTGGCAGGCACGGGTAAGACGCCATCGACAAAGGCGCGGACGCTGTCCACGCACCAGCGCCAGTTGTAACCAGGCGGTGGACCGTCCTGCAGGGGATCTCCTGGATAGGGAAAGCGGTCGTAAAAGGCGCTCACCGCCGGCGTGGCGGCATCACTTGGCTGGGAAGACGTCACGGCAAGGCGCTGCGCTGAGCCGAGCATTTCACGCCACAGCCACGCCCTTGGGCCACAAGGCTGCAAACATTTGTTTATGGCATCGCGGAGCGCCTTGGGGCCAGCCGTAACGTGGCCCAGCCCGGACCGCGCCCGTCGATGACCGTGACCGCCAGCAGCGGCAGCCCCAGGGTCTCCCCCCAGCGCTATGACACCCTGCCGCTCTCAAGCGTCCGTCAGGCCGAGCAGCAGGATCGCTTCCCCGATCGCGGCGAGCTCGACAATCTGATCACCTTCTTCCAGAGCGGAAGCCTCAGAGTCGAAGCTGCCAAACGGCTCTCAGCCAACGCCACCGCCATTGTGGCCAAGGCTGCCAACCGCATTTTTGCCGGTGGCACGCCGCTGTCCTATCTGGATTTGCCCGAAACCGGTGGCGGGTCGCAGGGCGAGACGCCTCTGGCGGCTGACCAAGCCGCCTTTGCCCAATCGGTTCAGACCTTCACAGGGACCGCAGCGGCTCGCGGCAACGTGTTCAGCCGGCTGCTCGAAGGCGCCGGTGGCGATGCCGATGTGCGCGTCGTCCTGCCCACCGGCTTCAGTCCGATCAGCGTCGCGCGCTATGGCAACGAGCGCATGCGCAAGTCGCTGCGCGACATGGCCTGGTTCCTGCGCTACGTCGGCTACGCCGTTGTGGCCGGTGATCCCAGCATCCTGGCGGTCAACACCCGAGGCCTGCGCGACGTTCTCGAGAAAGCATGCTCCCTGACCGCCACCAATGTGGCGCTGCAGGAAATGCGCGCCGCATCCGCGGCCCTGTTCAAAGACGAGCCCCAGGCCCGCCAGCTGGTGATCGATTGCTTCAACGTGCTGCTGCAGGAGCTGGCCGTTGCGATGCCATCGACCCGGCAGCGGCTTGGCAGCCCGGTCAACCAGGGGCTGCAGCTGCCGGCCACCTATGCCCTGGCTGCCGAAAGCCGCCAGCGCTTCAACATGAAGCCCGGCATGAGCGGCGCCCAGAAAGCCGAGGTGGTGCGCGCCGCCTACCGGCAGGTGTTCGAGCGCGACATCGCCAAGGCCTACAGCCAGATGCCCTGCCCGGTGGAAGCCACCCAGGTTCGCCAGGGTGAGATCTCCATGCGCGAATTCATTCGCGCCCTCGGGCGCAGCAAGGAGTATCGCAATCAGTTCTATGCGCGCTTTTCGAACAGCCGCGCCGTTGAACTGGCATTCCGCCACTTCCTGGGACGCGGCATCAGCAGCCGCGAAGAATTCACTGACTACTTCGACATTGTTTCGGAGCAGGGCCTGCCCGGACTCGTCGACTGCCTGGTGAACTCGATGGAGTACGCGCGGGTGTTCGGCGAAGAGACCGTTCCCTACCTGCGCGATCTGGGCGAAGAGGCCCAGGAAAGCGCCGGCTGGGGCTCCAACCGCAAACTCTTCCGTTTCAGCGCTCCGTTTGAGGGGGCGCCGCAGTACGTCACCCTCTACGCGGGGTACCGGCAAGCCTTCCCTGATCAGCACGCCTACGGCGGTGGCAATGACCCTCTGGGGCTCACCTATGGGGCCATTTTCCCCTCGGGTACCGCCAACGTGGCGACCCGTCCGGCACCGGCTCGCTACGACAGCCGCCGGATCCTGATCGGCAACGGCATGACCCTGCCCGGTCAAATGGACAGCAGCCAGTTCCGCCAGGCCAAGCCTCGCCGGGTTGGCCCCAAGGTGGTGCGTCTGCAGCAGATCGCAACGGGCGGCAATTCGCAACCACGCCGCGGCGGGCAACCCAGCATTCGCAACACTGAAGCCAGCACCCAGGCGGTGATCCGCGCTGTGTACACCCAGATCCTGGGCAACGCTGGCTATGCCGTTGAGCGCAACACCGTTGAGGAGATCAAGCTCGAGAATGGTGACATCAGCCTGCGCGAATTCGTGCGGCAGGTCGCCCGCAGCGATGCCTTCAGGCGTCGTTACTGGAGTGGGCTGTACATCACCAAGGCGATCGAGGTGATGCACCGCCGCATCCTGGGTCGCCCCACCTTTGGCCGCTGGGAAATCGATGCTTACTTCGACACCGCGGCCCGCAGCGGTTTCTACGGCGTGGTCGATGCCCTTGTGAACAGCCGCGAGTACAACGAAAGTTTCGGCGAAGACACGGTTCCCTTCGAGCGCTTCATCACCGCCGCCGATCGCAACGCCCGCCGTGTGCCCGCCCTGCGCGTGCCCTTCAACGCAGCGGTCTATGCCGAACCGGCAACAACAAGGCCCAACGTCGGCGCACCGCTGGAGCTGCGGACCACCGGTGACCTGGTACGCCGCAACCTCAGCGATGGACGCCGCATCGTCACAGGCCGCTGGAGTGCAGCCATCGCCGGCGGCGAGACCTATGCCAAGCCAGTGCGCGCTGCAGCCGGCCCCGAGAGCATTCGCCAGATGCCCTTGCCTGCGCGTCGCTGGAGGCCCGATGGCAGCCAAACCTGGCGCGGCATCGGCGCGGCCAGCACCCCGCAAGTTCAAGGCCAGAGCAGCACTCGAGCGGGTGGCTGAAGTGCAGCACTCACCACAGGCACCGCGAGCCCAACAGCACGCGAACCTGGTCAGGCCATGGCTGCGGCACTCAAACCCGGCAAACCCCAGGGCTTTGGACGCCGCAAAAGTCTCGGCGCCGCCCTGGTGCTGAGCGCAGCTCCCAGCACCAGCCAGGTGCAGGCCGCCGTCGAAGCGATTTACAAGCAATTGCTCAATCGCACCCCCCTGAATGCCGAGCGCCTGGGTGATGCCGAATCGCAACTACGCGACGGTCAATTGAGCGTTGCTGATTTTGTCGCGCAACTGGCTCTCAGCGATCTGTTCCTGCAACGTCTCAACCGCATGGCTCCGCTGCGTGCCGCTGCCGCTGCCTATCTGGCCCTGCTTGGCAGGGCAGCGCAGCCCCAGGAAACCAGTCGTTTCCTGGCAACGCGTGTCAGCCGCGGCTTGCCGCAGGCCATTGCTGACATCCTCAACAGTGCCGAATACAGCCGCAGCTTTGGCCAGGACACAGTGCCCTACATCAAAGGCCTTAACACCAGCGATGGCATTCCTTTGAGCACCGTCAACCGAACAGCCAACCTGTACGAAGGCAATGCGGGGCTGACACCAAAGCCACGCGAGGCGATTTAACTCAATTAACAAAACGACTTCATCTCCCCTCCCCGGAAACACATTCCGGGGATTTTTTATGGGAAACGCAACAAAATAAACTGCATTAAATTGTCACGGCTCGTCATCAACCGAGCCGAGCCAGAAATGCATCAGAATGCAACAAAGCCAGCGCTTGCGCAGTGCCGAGACGCCGCTGCAAATCCATTGCGCGCCAAGGGCTTTGCCAAGTGGCGCCGCCGTGAAGAACTGTTACCGCTGCCAGGAGCGGCGCACGGCCGTGCCACAGAATGATGCGGCGCTCGGGATCCCCGAACGCTCCCCCTTACCCACCGGATACCGGTCTCCGAAAGGCGACCGCTTGTTTCGAGGCAGAACTGCATGAGCATCGTCTCCAACTCGATCATCAACGCGGACGCCGAAGCCCGCTACCTCAGCCCTGGCGAACTTGACCAGATCAAGTCGTTTGTTGCCGCTGGCCAGCGTCGCGTGCGCGTCGCCCAGGTGCTGAGCGAGAGTCGCGAACGCATCGTCAAGACCGCAGGCGGCGCCCTGTTCCAGAAGCGCCCTGATGTCATCTCCCCCGGCGGCAGTGCCTACGGCGAGGAAATGACCGCCTCCTGCCTGCGGGACATGGATTACTACCTGCGCCTGGTGACCTACGGCCTGGTCGCGGGTGATGTGACCCCGATCGAAGAAATCGGCATCATTGGCGCCAAAGAGATGTACCGCTCCCTGGGCGTGCCCCTGGAAGCCATGGCCGAATCCGTTCGTGAAATGAAGAACGTCGCCATGGGCCTGCTCACCGGCTCTGATGCCGAAGAAGCCGGTTTCTACTTCGACTACGTCGTCGGCGCCCTCTCCTGAGGCTGCTCGCTTCTCTTCCCATCAACGCCCATCCAGCAGAACTCATGCAAGACGCCATCACCAACGTCATCAACCAGGCCGACGTTCAGGGCCTGTACCTCGACGGCTCAGCCATGGGCCGCCTTGAGCAATACTTCGCCAGTGGTGAACTGCGGGTTCGTGCAGCCACCACGATCAGCGCCAACGCGTCGGCCATCATCAAAGATGCCGTCGCCAAGTCGCTGCTCTATTCGGACATCACCCGTCCAGGCGGCAACATGTACACCACCCGTCGCTATGCCGCGTGCATTCGCGACCTCGACTACTACCTGCGCTACGCCACCTACGCCATGCTGGCTGGTGACACCTCCATCCTTGATGAGCGTGTCCTGAACGGCCTCAAAGAGACCTACAACTCACTGGGCGTACCCATCGGTGCCACCGTGCAGTCGATTCAGGCCATGAAAGAAGTCACCGCTTCGCTGGTCGGTCCTGATGCAGGCCGCGAAATGGCTGTCTACTTCGACTACATCTGCTCTGGCCTCGGCAACTGATCGCCGCAGCTCCCGTTTTGAGGTCTATCCATGCGGCTCTTTAAAGTCACAGCCTGCATTCCTTCGCCTGAGAAGGTTCGCAGCCAGCGCGAACTGCAGAACACCTACTTCACCAAGTGGGTTCCGTATGAGAGCTGGTTTGCTGAACAGCAGCGCATCATGAAGCAGGGCGGCAAAATCCTCAAGGTCGAGCTTGTCACTGGCAGGCGTCAGCAGAACTGCGGCAACTAGGCAACTCATTGCTGTCTTCCTGCACAGTCAGTCCAATGCCATTCACCGCTGACACAACCCGGCATTGCCGGGTTTTTTTGTGCCAACCACTCGACAACCGCCAGTTTTTGGCTCTCAATGGACTCTGATCAACACCTCTCTGTGGTCGGCGTCAGCCAAGACAGTGCTCAGCCTCGGAGCTCACGCGATCGAGCCACCACAAAGCAGAAGGGCTTGGCCTTACCGCTGCCGTGGCAGTTGTGGCCCGCCGAGGCCAGATTGCTGCTCGCCATGGTGGGACTGTGGAGTCTGGTCGGCCTGCTGGTGCTCACATCAGCCAGCTGGTGGGTGGCCGAACGGGAGATGGGCGATGCCGCCTACTACCTGAAGCGTCAGCTGATCTGGATGGTGGCCAGCTGGGGGCTGCTGTGGCTGGGCATTCGCACCAGCATCAGGCGATGGTTGCAACTGGCACCGCCCCTGCTGCTGCTGGGCACCCTGCTGGTTGGCGCAACCCTGGTGATGGGAAGCACGGTCAATGGTGCCAGCCGCTGGTTGGTGCTTGGGCCTATCCAGCTGCAGCCCTCAGAGTTGATCAAACCCTTTGTCGTGCTTCAAGGCGCTGCGCTCTTTGCCCAATGGAAGCGCAGTGGTCTTGATCAAAAGCTGCTCTGGCTGGGCGCCTTTGGCGTGTTGATCCTGCTAATTCTCAAGCAGCCCAACCTCAGCACTGCTGCACTCACCGGCATCTTGCTGTGGCTGATGGCCCTGGCCAGCGGCATCGCCTTGCCACTGCTGCTTGGAACCGCGACCGCCGGCGGATTCGTCGGCGTGGCCAGCATTTTGAGCAACAACTACCAGCGGCTGCGGGTGGTTTCGTTTCTCGATCCCTGGCGCGATGCCCAGGGCGATGGCTACCAACTGGTGCAAAGCCTGATGGCGATCGGTTCAGGGGGGCTGCTGGGCGAAGGCTTTGGTCTGTCCACGCAGAAACTGCAGTACCTGCCGATTCAGTCCACCGATTTCATTTTTGCGGTGTTTGCTGAAGAGTTCGGCTTCATGGGCTCAGTGGCCCTGCTGCTGTTTCTGCTGTTGTTCGGCTTTGTGGGCCTGCGCGTGGCGATGAGCTGCCGCAGCAACCAGCAACGACTGGTGGCGATCGGCTGCACCACCCTGTTGGTGGGACAGTCGATCCTCAATATTGCTGTGGCCAGTGGGGCGATGCCCACCACCGGCCTGCCCCTGCCGCTGATCAGCTATGGCGGCAATTCACTCATGGCCAGCCTGCTGGTGGCAGGCTTGTTGATACGTTGCAGCCTGGAGTCGAGCGGCCTCACCGGTGGCCGCCGCCGCAGCTCCAGAACCCGGGGCGCGGGCGATAAGCTGCAGCCTTAAGAGCGAAGGCCGAAGCGGCAATGTGGAACCCCGGCCCCCTATTGGCTGACTGGGGGCAAGCCGCCGAGGCGCTCTTGCAATCGTCATTGGCAGCACCGGGACCACTGACCCTGGCCCTGGTCTTTGCGGCGGGCCTGCTCACAAGCCTGGGGCCCTGCTCCCTATCGCTGCTGCCGGTCACCTTGGCCTATCTGGCGGGTTTTGGCGGTGAGCAGGCTGCCTGGCAGCGCAGTGCAAGTTTTGTGGTTGGCGTCGTGCTGGCCTTGGTAGGCCTGGGCATGAGCAGCGCTCTGCTCGGCCGCATCTACGGGCAGGTGCCAGGGCTGGTGCCGGTCGTGGTGGCGGTGCTGGCTGTGTTGATGGGGCTCAACCTGCTGGGGGTGCTGCGCCTGAGGCTGCCGGCAGGACCTGATCCAGAACGTTGGCGCAAACACGTGCCGGCACCGCTGGCGCCGGTGGCCGCCGGCCTGGCCTTTGGCCTGGCAGCAACCCCCTGCACCACCCCTGTGCTGGCGGTGCTGCTGGGGTGGATGGCCCAAGCGGGTCAACCACTGGTCGGAGCTTTGCTGTTGGGGTGTTTTGGGGCAGGCCAAGTGATGCCGTTGTTGGTGGCAGGTACGGCTGCAGCCAGCCTGCCGCAACTGCTGCGGCTGCGGGCCGCAGGCCAATGGGTGCCGCCCATCAGTGGGGTGCTGCTGCTCTGCTGCGGTGGTCTGACCCTGGCTGCGTACTGGCCATGAGCGCATCTGAAGTGAACCCCGCGCAGCGCCTGGCCCTGCGCCTGGTGGCCTTGCTGGCCGACCTGCGGCTGGCGATTGTGCTGCTGGCGGTGATTGCGATCGCCAGCGGCATCGGCACCGCCATCCCGCAGCAGGAAGCCAGCAGCTTTTACATCGAGCGTTATGGCGCTCATCCGTGGCTTGGGCTGCTGGATGGCAACGCGCTGCTGCAGCTGCAACTCGATCATGTGTACGCCAGCAGCTGGTTTTTGGCCCTGCTGGCGGCGCTGGCCTTGGCCCTGCTGCTGTGCAGCTGGCGGCGTCAGTGGCCCGCCCTGCAGGCGGCCTTGCGCTGGATCGATTACAGCCAGCCGCGCCAGCTCAGCAAACTGGCGGTCGCCGAAACACTGTCGACAGCCAGTCCCGAGCGCTGCCTCGAGACCCTGGCGCAACGACTGCACAAGCAGGGCTGGCAGCTCAACCGCCAGCCACACCGCCTGGCGGCGCGCCGCGGCTTGGTCGGGCGCGTGGGACCGCTGCTGGTGCACGCCGGCATGGTGCTGCTGATGCTGGGGGCGGCCTGGGGAAGCCTGGGCGGCCAGAGGGTCGAGCAGTTTCTGGCCCCTGGCCGAACGCTCGAGCTGCTCGATCGCGGCGGCAGCAGCCAACTCACTTTGGAGCTAACAAGCTTTGCGGTGGAACGCGATCCCCTGGGGCGACCAGAGCAGTTCCGCTCACAGCTGCTGCTGCAGAACAGAGCATCAGCCGGCGGCAGCGACTCGCCAGAGCAGCCGGCACAGCAAGCCGAAATCAGCGTGAACCATCCGCTGCGCTACCGCGGCATGACGCTGTATCAGGCCGATTGGGCCCTCGCTGCGATCGACATCCAGCTGGGCAAAAGCCCGGTGTTGCAACTGCCGCTGCAGAGCTTCCCCCAGCTGGGGGAGCAGATCTGGGGCCTGGTCCTGCCCACCAAACCCGATGGCAGCGATCCGGTCTTGCTGAGCCTCAGCAGCGAAGCAGGTCCGATCGAGGTGTTTGACGCCAGCGGAGGCTCCCGCGGGCAGATCAGCGTCGGCGGCGAGCCCCTCGAGGTTGATGGTCTACCGATTCGGGTGCATGGGGTTCTGCCCGCCAGTGGCATCCTGCTGAAGCGCGATCCCGGGGTGCCTCTGGTCTATGGCGGGTTTGCCCTGGCGCTGTTGGGCGGCGGCTTCAGCCTGGTCGCCACGCGTCAGCTCTGGGCGATCTGCGAGGGCGGTGGCGAGCTGGGACGGCTGCATGTGGGGGGACTGTGCAACCGCAACCTCGCCGCCTTTGCCGGCGAACTGCCTGACCTACTGGTTGATCTCTAACAGCTCAGACGTGTGCCGTGGCTCACGCGCACCACGGTGTGCACATTGCCGCGGGGGTGAAAATCAGCTTCCAGCTGCATCCACTGAGGGGCACAAGCCGCCACCAGATCGTCGAGGATCCGGTTGGCAGCCTCCTCATGGGAGATCGAGCGGTCGCGGTAACTGTTGATGTACAGCTTGATGGCTTTGAGCTCAATGACCCGCGGACCGGGTTGGTAGAGCAGCCGCAGCACAGCAAAGTCGGGGTAGCCGGAAAAGGGGCACTTGCAGGTGAACTCCGGCAACTCAATGGAGATCTCGTAAGCCCTTGAGGGCCGCGGGTTCTCAAAGCAGATCAGCTCGGCCTCAGCAATCGCCCGCTCGCCGTAGAGGGGGGTTCGGGTCTGGCTATCAGAGGAAAGCGTCACGAAAAGCCGGCGGCTGCTGCAGTGATGGATCAGCGAACTTTAGAAAGCCGGCCCTGACAGCCACGGCCCAGCCGGTAACAATGGCTACGACTGCGGGGCCCGCACTCCATTGAGATGGGCCTGCTTGAACGCCATCCATCAGCGCGCGCTGCTCCCATGAAAAAAATTGAGGCCGTCATTCGTCCCTTCAAGCTCGAGGACGTCAAGATCGCCCTGGTGAATGCCGGCATCGTCGGAATGACCGTCAGCGAGGTGCGCGGTTTCGGGCGCCAGAAGGGCCAGGTGGAGCGTTACCGCGGCTCTGAGTTCACCGTTGAATTTCTGCAGAAGCTCAAGCTTGAGATCGTTGTCGATGACGACAAGGTCGACACCGTGGTCACGGCCATCCAGGACGCCGCCCGCACCGGCGAGATCGGTGACGGCAAGATTTTTGTCAGCGCCGTCGACTCGGTGATTCGCATACGCACCGGCGAGGCGGGCAGCTCGGCCATCTGAAGCGGGTTCTGATCTCGATCAGCTGCTCAGGGTCTGCTGCACCAACTGCGCAATGGCTGCGGTTGTCGGCGCCTCTGGCCTGGGGCCCTGATGCTCAGGTCCCCACTGCTGCAGCCACAGCAGATACTCATGGTTGCCGGCCGGTCCGGTGATCGGTGAGGCGACGAGCCCAGCGGGGCTGAACGCCAAGGTCGCGCCGGCGGCACAGACCCGCTCGATCGCGTCGACATGGGCAAGCGGATCGCGCACAACGCCCCCTTTGCCAACACGGTCCTTGCCGACCTCAAACTGGGGCTTGACCAGCAGCACCAGCTCAAGCGGCCGCTGCGGGCCCTGGGGCCGCAGCAGGGTCACCATGGCCGGCAGCACCAGAGCCAGTGAAATGAACGACACATCGGCCACGGCCAGATCAGGCCAGGGATCATCGGGGCCGTAAAGCTGCTCGGGCGTCAGATGGCGCAGGTTGGTGCGCTCCTTGAGCACCACACGCGGGTCACTGCGCAGGCTCCAGGCGGTTTGGCCATAGCCCACGTCGATGCCATAAACCCGCGCCGCACCCGCCTGCAGCAGGCAGTCGCTGAACCCCCCGGTCGAGATCCCACCATCGAGGCACACGCGGTCAGCCACCTGCAGCGCAAAGGCCTCGAGCGCCGCGGACAGCTTCTCGCCGCCGCGCGACACAAACCGGGGGCGCTGCGCCACCTGCAGCACCAGCTCTGGCCGGACCTCGGTTCCGGGCTTGTCCAGAACCTGATCACCCGAGCGCACCATGCCGGCACGAATCAGCTGCTGAGCCTGCTGACGGCTGTCTGCCAGACCCCTGGCGACGAGCTCCAGATCAAGTCGCTGCTTGGGGGCCATGGGGCGATGGAGCAACACAGTGTTGCCTTCCTTCATCGAACCACACAGGAAACCGAACAGATTCAGTGATCGTTCGCGCTGGCACAAAAAGCCCTGGAGGATGGCGCCAACGCAGACCTCCTCTTCACTGCCATGGCCTCCATGGGTACAAGTCGTCCCCTCCGCCATCACGCCAAAGTGGTCGAGCTGCTCCCCCCCGGGAGCTTTGTGAAACTGGTGAATCAGCCGGACGATCTGCCGCCGTTTCAGCTGATCCAGTGCAAGGGCGGTCGCTGTTGGGTGCGCCAGCAGGCCTGGGGGCAGCTGGTGCAGTGGGAAGTGCCCCACCGCAACCTGACCAAAGCCGCCTGAAGAGCGCCACAGAGGCTGCGCGCCCAGGGCCTCAGGCAGAGTGGACCTGAGTCTGAGCCAGCGGCGGCCTTGATCGAGCGTTACACCCTGCCCGAGATGGGCGCCATCTGGAGTGAAGAGGCCAAGTTCCAGAGCTGGCTCGATGTCGAGATCGCAGCCACCGAGGCCAACTGTGAGCTGGGCCGGGTACCGGCCGAAGCCGTTGCCACCATCAAAGAGAAGGCCAGCTTCAGCGTCGATCGCATCCTCGAGATCGAGGCCGAGGTGCGGCATGACGTGATCGCCTTCCTCACCAACGTGAACGAGCACGTGGGTGATGCCGGCCGCCACATTCATGTGGGCATGACCAGCTCCGACGTGCTCGACACCGGCCTGGCGCTACAGATGAAAGCTTCGGTGCAGCTGCTGCGCAGCGAGCTCGACAAGCTGGCTGATGCGATCAGGGCGTTAGCCCGCACCCACAAGGCCACGGTGATGATCGGCCGCAGCCATGCGATCCACGGCGAGCCGATCACCTTCGGCTTCAAGCTGGCCGGCTGGCTGGCCGAGGTGGAGCGCAACCGCGAGCGGCTCGAGCGACTCGAGCGGGTGGTGAGCGTGGGCCAGATCAGTGGTGCCATGGGCACCTACGCCAACACCGACCCCCGGGTCGAGGCGATCGCCTGCGCCAAGCTGGGCCTGATGCCAGACCCTGCGAGCACCCAGGTGATCGCCCGCGACCGCCACGCCGACTACGTGCAAACCCTGGCCCTGGTGGGCGCCGCCCTGGAGCGGTTCTCGACCGAGATCCGCAACATGCAGCGCACCGACGTGCTCGAGGTCGAAGAAAACTTTGCCAAGGGCCAGAAGGGCAGCTCGGCCATGCCCCACAAGCGCAACCCGATTCGCAGTGAGCGCATCAGCGGCCTGGCGCGGGTGCTGCGCAGCTACGTGGTGGCGGCGCTGGAGAACTGCGCCCTGTGGCACGAACGCGACATCAGCCACAGCTCGGTCGAGCGCATGATGCTGCCCGACTGCTCGGTGACCCTGCACTTCATGCTCAGGGAGATGACCGCCGTGATCGAGGGCCTGGGGGTGTATCCCGAGAACATGGCCCGCAACATGAATGTGTATGGCGGGGTTGTCTTCAGCCAACGGGTGCTGCTGGCCCTGGTCGAGAGCGGCATCAGCCGCGAAGACGCCTACCGCATTGTGCAGCGCAACGCCCACACCGCCTGGAACACCGAAGGCGGCAACTTCAAAGCCAACCTCGAGGCTGACCCCGAGGTCACCGCCAAGCTGAGCCCCGCGCAGCTGGCGGAGTGCTTTGCCACCGAGCTGCACCAGGCCAACCTGGGGGTGATCTGGGAGCGGCTGGCGATCTGAGGCACGCTCGCGCGCCCTAGAGATCAGCCAGGCCACGGGCAAGCAACAGCGCTGCAAATCCAGCGGCCACGGCACCGTCGATGCTGCGCCGGTGGAGCTGCACCCACGACCCCAGTGAGCGCAACAGCCGGTGACCTGCCGTGCCGCTCAGCAGCAGCAGCAACGGCGGGAACCACACAGGCAGCAAGGTCAGCAGATCAAGCACGAGCCAGGCCGACAGGCGCACTGGCCAAGGCAGACCAGAGCGGCCGATGTCCTGCGATGCGGGCAGGAACAGCACCAGT
>VGQS01000002.1 GCA_016882285.1 Cyanobacteria bacterium K_DeepCast_35m_m2_155
CCGGCAGCCGCCTCGAGTACGAGGGCATCCCCTGCTTCAGCCCCGAGATCTTTGCCTGGTTGCGCAACCCCAACCCCTCGGCGTTCAAGAGCTTCCGCAAGGGGGTGAACGAACTGCGCGAAGAGGGCGCCGTGCAGATCCTCTACGACACCGACGAGAGCAAGCGCGATCCGATTCTGGCGGCGGTGGGCCAGCTGCAGCTCGAGGTGGTGCAGTACCGGCTCGAAAACGAATACGGCGTGCAGACCCGGCTCGAGCCCCTGGGCTTCTCGGTGGCCCGCTGGGTGGTGGGCGGCTGGCCGGCGCTTGAGGCGGTGGGCCGCATCTTCAACTGCAAGACCGTGCGCGACGCCTGGAGGCGCCCCGTGCTGCTGTTCAAGAACGACTGGAACCTGAACCAACTGGCCGAAGACCATCCCGAGCTGGAGCTGAGCGCCGTGGCACCGGTGGTCAGCGGGGTCGAGCCGATCAGCCTCTGAGCCGATCAGCCGCTGATCTGAGCGGGCGACCACAGCAGCGGGGCGGCCGCGCCAGACTGGCCTGTAACGAAGTGTCACGCCCATGCCACAGCCCATTTGGCTGGTGCGGCCCCGCCCCGACGGGGGCTGCGACTACGTCAGCTTCGTGCCTGCCCAGCCAGGCAGCACCGCCACCGTTGAAATGCGTGAGGGCAGTCATCTGCCGCCCCAGATGCCCCTGCTCAAACGGCGCCACCGGCTCAGGCCCGAGGAGGCCGAGCGCTGCCGTCAGCAGTTGCAACAGAACGGCGGCTATCGCTGCAGCGAGCCCCTGTTTTGAAGCTGCCTCGATACGCTCAAGGCAGCACCAAGGCCCACCGGATCGGCCATGAACTCCAGCCCTGACCAATCCCAGCCGGCGGCCGACGCCCCCGATCCCTATGCGCTGCTCGGCGTCAGCGCCGATGCCAGCTTCGAGGACGTGCAACAGGCCAAGCAGGCCAGGCTGGTCGATGTGGGCGACGATCCGCTCGCCCGGGCCCGGGTGGAAGCGGCCTACGACGCCGTGCTCATGGGCCGGCTCAAGGAGCGCCAGCAGGGCAAGGTGAGCACGGCTGCACGCAGCGCTTCGGTGCGCGAAGACAAGGTGGCCACGACCAAGCCTGCGTCAGCTGGGCTGTCCTCGCTGCCCAAACTGCCAGCCCTGCCGCGTCCTGGCAATCTGCCGCAGCTGAACCTGCCGAGCCTGGCTTTGGAGCAGGGCCAGAGCCGCTGGATCACCCTGGGCGTCGCTGCTGCCCTGATCGGCCTGTTGGTTCTGGTGCCTGCGGCAAGTCCCGAGTTGCTGTTGGCCCTTGGCACGTTGGCTGCAGTGGCCGCACTTCAGCGCCGCAACCGCCGCTTCTGGGCTGCGGTGGGCTGGAGCTTTGGCCTGCTTGTGCTGGGCCTGGCGCTGGGGGCGCTGTTGGGCGGTGCGTTGTCGGCTGAACTGCCTTTGGGGCTGCCGCTGAATCCGGCTCAGGTGCAGAGCCTTCCAGCTCTGCTGCTGCTGGCACTGGGAGCGTTGCTCATCGCTTGATGGGCCGTTCAGGCCGCCTCGGCGGCCAGCTCGGCAATCAGCTCCTGCAGTTCATTGCCACCCACCTGGTAGACCTCGCTGCAGAAGTGGCAGGTCAGTTCTGCCTTGCCGTCTTCATCGAGCATGGCGCTGAGCTCGTCGCGGCCCAACAGCTTGAGGGCGTTGACGCTGCGGCGATGGGAGCAGGGGCAGTGAAAACTCACGTCCTGCTCGGCGGCTCCGCCGGCGCCATCGAGCGGTTGGGGGTCGAGATCGGGAAAGATGTCGACCAGCAGTTGGCGCAGATCGCCGTCGCAGGCGGCCAGGCGCTGGCTGAAGCCGCTGACCTCACGGCAGCGCTCTTCAAGCATGGCCACTAGGGCGGGTTCGTGGGCCGCCTTCGGCAGCACCTGCACCAGCACGCCGCCGCTGCAGCGCACCCCTTTGCTGTCGATCTGCTCGCCCACAAACACCGCCGAGGGGGTTTGCTCGGAGTGCAGCAGGTACGACGCCACGTCGTCGCCGATGCCGCCGCTCACCAGTTCGACGGTGCTGCTGTAGGGCTCACCTTCGCCCAGATCGCGCACGACATGCAGATAACCGGTACCGGCGGCGGCTTTGAAATCGAAGTGGTGCAACCCGTCGGGTTCGCTCACCAGGTCGAGCTCCAGCCCCGGATTGCCCACATAGCCCCGCACCGTGCCATCGCGGCCGGCATCGACCATCAGGCCCTTGAGCGGGCCGTCAGAGGCGATGCGCAGGTTGACGCGGCCGTGGGCCACTTTCATCGAACTGGCCAACAGCAACCCCGCGGTCATGGCACGGCCCAACAGGGCTGTGGTCAGATACGACAGGCCGTGGCGGCGGCGGGCGTAGCGGCTGGCCACCGTGGTGCTCACGGCCACCAGACGAATGCCACCGCCGGCAGCGGTGGCCCGCAGCAACCCATCGCTCATGCCGCTCTTAGCTCTTGGGGCATCGTACGGAGCTTGCCTTCCACCAGCTGCCAGCTGGGACCTGTGATGCCGGCAAACAGCTCGGGCTCATGGCTGACCACCAGTAGGCAACGGTCGCGGGCCAGCTGGGCCAGCAGCGCCAAGATGTCGCCGCTGACGCTCCAGTCGAGCCCGGCGGTGGGCTCATCGAGCAGCAGCACCTGAGGGCGCCGCAACAGCTGCACCGCCAGTGCCAGGCGCCGTTGCTGCCCGCCGCTGAGCTGCTCGGGCGCCTGGCTGAAGGACAGGCCCTCGAGTCCCACCTGGGCCAGCACCGTGGCGGCGTCGTCAGCACTGAGGCGCCGATGCCCCAGCTTGAGTTCCTGCCCCACCGTCAGGCCCAGAAAATGGCGCTCGGGAAACTGGAACACCAGTCCGCACAGCCAGCGCCGCTGCCGGCCGTTGAGCTTGCGACCCTGCCAGCGCACGGCGCCCGCGCTGGGTTCTGCCAGGCCGCTGATCACCTCGAGCAGGGTGGTCTTGCCGCAGCCACTGCGCCCAGCCACCAGCCCCAGCTGCCCGGGGGCAAGGGTCAGATCGATGCCGTTGAGCACCGGAGTGGCTGAGGTGGCGCTTTGATAACAGACGCCGTCGAGTTCGAGCATGGGGTTGTTTGCTGAAATCAACGTAAGCACCTGCGCCGCTGCCCCATGGAGATTCAGTTTCGCGAGATCGATCCGTTCAACTGCTGGATCTGGCTGCGCACCGCCCACCCCCTTGGTGCCGGCGAGAGGGGCTACATCGAAACGGCCTTCGACAGCTGGTTCTTTCTGGGCAAGCTCGGCGGCTTCAACGCCGAGAACCTGCAGACCCATGAGGCCGAAGGCGCCGAGCTCAGCTGGCTGAGCTACGACCTCGAAGACGCCGAACGTGCCATGCCGGCCCTGATGCACAACATGGGCCCGCTCGAGGTGCAGGGCTGCTGGGCGCGCTGCTGGGTGGATCTGGGCACCAGCGATGCCGTGGCAGTCGATGTGTTGATCAATGCCCTGCGCCAGCTCGACAACGACGTTGTCGAGATCGAACAGCTGCTGATCGGTGGCCTCAATGACGACTGGCCGATCGAGGAGCAACCCGAGGCGATGTTTGCGGGCCTCGACGCCCTTGATGACGTGGTCGATTGAGCCGTGGCACGGGAAGCGCGGCGGCTGCTGATCACCCCCCAGAGGCTGGCCCAGGCAGCGGGGTCAATGGCCGGCCCCGTGTTGCTGCCCCTCGACAAGCAAGAAGCTCACTATGTGCAGCGGGTGCTGCGGCTGAGGCCCGGTGATCCCATCGCGCTGGTCGATGGGGCTGGTCACCGTTGGCCGGCTGCTGTGGAGATTGGTGCGGCACGCCTGCTGGTGCCGCTGGATCAGCCGGCTGAGGTTGAGTCGCCGCCAGCGCCTTCGCTGCAGCTGGCGGTGGCATTGCCCCGCCAGGGCAGCGACGTGCTGCTGCGCATGGTCTGCGAGCTGGGGATCGACCTGATCCAGCCCCTGCTGGCCGAGCGCAGCGTTCAGGAGCACTGGAACGCCCAGCGCTCGGCGGTGATCCTGCGCGAGGCGCTTGAGCAATGCGAGCGGTTGTGGTTGCCGCAGCTGGAGCAACCGCAGCCGGCTTTGCCCTGGTTGCAGGCTGCAGCAGGCGTGCGCTTTCTGGCGACCACGCGCCGCCCCGATGTGCTGCCCCTGGCTGAGGCCCTGGCTGCGAATGTCCCTGCGGATGCGAGCTGCATCAGCGTGGCGATTGGCCCTGAAGGGGGCTGGAGTCCTGCAGAAGAAGCCCAGGCGATCTGCTCAGGCTGGCTACCGGTCAGCCTTGGCACAACCATTTTGCGCACCGCCACTGCGGCCGTGGCCGCTGTGGCGGGGCTGTGCAGCTGGCGCCATTAGCTGCGGAACAGGCCCGCCGCCATGGTTTTGAAGCCAGCCAGATTGGCGCCGGCGCGGCGGCGGCGGGTGGGCACGGCATTGGCCGGATTGAGGCACTCCGGCGCAAAGGTGGCCATCGTTGCGGCCGGCTTGGCCTCCTGAGCGGCGCGCAGTTCAGCGGCGATCGCTTCGGCGGTCGTCAGGGTTGCGGCACTGGCCGGGGCGCCAGCAGGAGCCGCAGCTGAGACGGCAACAGGCTTGGCGGCAGCCGGCTTGGTGGCAGCAGGCTTGGTGGCAGCAGCCTCCTGTTTGGCTGCTGGCTTCTCAGGAGCGATCGCCACCGTGGCGGGTTTGGCACCCTCGCTGCCCAGATCCAGAAAGAAGCTGCCCTTGTTGTTGAACACCATCTGAAGCGCACAGCTGGGCTGATTATCTGCGCTTGGGTTGCCGGGCGCGGCGCTTCCTTAGGGCAGTGCAACACAGTGGGGCCACTGCTCTGTGTTGCCGCCATGGACGCTGCCCCCCTCCAGAGCCTGCAGCACTGGCTTGCGGCTGCCGCCATCAATGCCGCGTTGATCGCGGCGGCCAGCCGGGTGCCGTTGCTGACGCCGGCTGGCTGGGCCCATGCCGCGGCCCTGGGTACCGTGCTGTGGGGCTGTATGGGGCCGGCTGGCTGGTTGGCGGTCGTCGCCTATCTGGCGCTGGGTTCGCTGGTGACGCGGCTCGGTTTTGCTGCCAAGGCAGCACGTGGTCTGGCGGAGGCCCGTGGCGGGCGCCGCGGCCCCGAAAACGTCTGGGGTTCGGCTGCAACAGGAGCCCTGCTGGCGCTGTTGATGCCGCTGGTCAACGAGGCCCAGCATGCCGTGCTGCTGGTGGGCTTTGCCGCCAGTTTTGCCGCCAAACTGGCCGACACCTTCGGCAGCGAAATCGGCAAACGCTGGGGCAAACACACGGTGCTGATCACCAGCCTGCGGCCCGTTGCTCCCGGCAGCGAAGGGGCGATCAGCCTCGAGGGCACAGCTGCAAGCCTGGTGGGCGGGCTGCTGATGGCCGTGATCTGCGCCGGCCTGGGCTTGCTGCATGGGTTGCCCAGCGGCACGGCAGGAACGCTCGGAACCATCACCCTGGTGACGGTTGTGGCCCTGCTGGCCACCCTGCTCGAGAGCGTGATCGGTGCGACCCTGCAGCAGCGCTGCGCATGGCTGAGCAATGAATTAGTCAATGCTCTGCAGACCGCCCTCGCTGCGCTGCTGGCCATGGCTGCAGCGGTGGTGCTCTGAGTCGTCTTGTCAGTCGTGACCATGGTCAACAGTGCAAGGACCCCGCAGAGGCGTACTGCGTTGCGATCAGCAGGCGACGGCTTCGCTCACCACATCGAGCAGGGTCAGGGCGCTGGTGTCTGGGTTGCTGCAGCCTTGAATCGGGGCATCGAGGCTTTGCAGGCGCAGGGCCCGCTGCACAGCACCGGCCTCGCGCAGCTGCTCGGTGCGGCAGCCCAGGGCACGGGCCAGTGCGCCCTCGCCCAGGGGCAGCAGGCCGCGTTGGTGGCGCTGCTGCTGCAGGCTGCAGATCCGCTGCTGCAGTTCGCGCAGGCGGCGTGGGGTCTTGATCGGCTGATAGCGGTCGCGCTCTTCGTGCTGCATGGCACCGCGAATGAACGGGACGGCCACCGTGCTGAGGTTCAGGCCGCGCTTGGGGTCGAACGCTTCAATCGCTTTGATCAGCCCGATGCAGCCCACCGACACCAGGTCGTCGTAGCCGAGCCTGCCTTTGTCCCGCTGGCTGGCGGCGACCCGGTGCACCAGGCCCAGATTGGCTACGACCAGCTGGTTGCGCAGCCTTACACGGCGTGCGGGCTGATTGCAGCGGTGCAGCTGCTCCAGCAGCACGCGGTTGAGTTGGTGTGTGGGGGTGGGGGCTGGCTGTGGCATGGCTGGCTTGGACGCGTGGAGCGGGCAGGCAGCGGTCGGGCTGCTTGCGTGTTTTCACGGTCCACCAGCACGACAGCGGTTCGCCTCACCCCAGCCGGTGAAGTCACCTCACCCGTTGGGGTGAATGTTCTGCTCAGCTGAGCGTCGGGGTGGTCAGACCCAGGGGCTGCAGCTCAGCCCATTGCAACAGGGCCGGCCAGCTGCGCAGCTGCTCGAACACCTGACGGTGACCGTCGCTGTTGAGGTGCAGACCGTCGCTGCTCAGCCATTGCGGCCAGCGCGGATCGCCCATCAACCGCTCCAGCAGCGGCAGAAACGGCACATCGGCGGCCAGGCAGGCCTCCTCAAGCAGGCGCTCATAGCGGTGGATGTCGCTGAGGCTGTACCAGAGAACATCGGCATAGGGCATGGCGTCTTCGAGGACAGGGCTCAGGCCGATCACAAACACCGGAGCGATCTGCCGCGCCAACGGCAGCAGTTGCTCAAGGCCGAACAGAAAGCCATCGGGGTCGAGCTGATGGCGCCCATCGCGGCGACCCACCCGGGCCGAGTCGTTGAGCCCGATGCCGAGCAGCACGCCCTGGGGTTGCTGCCGGCGCAGTTCGCCGCGGCAGCCGACTTCGCCGGGCAGCCGCGCGCTGAGCCGCTCGAGCCCATCGCCGCGAACCCCCAGGTTGTAGACGACCGGGCCGCCCGGCAGCTCCATCCAGTGACGGCGCAGGCGTTCACACCAGCCCCCTTCGAGCGGATCACCCCAGCCAAAAACACCGCTGTCGCCCAGGGCGATCAGCTTCTTGGGGATCGGCAGCGTCATGGGCTGGTGCCTCCCAGCAGCTGGCGGCGAAAGCGGTCGCTGAGATCTTCACCCACGAGCGTCAGCAGGGCATAGGCCACCAGCAGCAGGGCGATCTGCTGCCAGGCAAAGGCGGCCAGGCTTTCGCGCAACTGGCTGCCGAGTCCTGTGCTGCCCACCAGACCCACCACCACGGTTTCGCGCAGCATCACATCGCTGCGATAGGCCCCGTAGGCCAGATAGGAGCGGGCCACGCCGCTGAAGCGGCCATACAGCAGGGCCAGCCGCGGCCCCGTGCCGCTTGCACTCAGGGCCTGCTCGGCGCTGGGACTGGCGCTGCCAATCGCCTCGTTCAGCAGGCGTCCCAGGATGCCGAGGTTGTGAAAGCCAAGCGCCAGGGCCGCAGGCAGCACCCCTGGTTTGAGCACAAACAGCAGCAGCAGGGCGCTCAGCGGCGGCGGCCACAGTCGCGCCAGCATCCAGATCAGCTGCAGCAAGGCTCGGCCCCAGCGCCAGGGTGCTGCCACCAGGAGCAGCAGCGGGCCGCTGCCCACCGCCAGCCCTGCCGCCAGCAGGGTCAGCAGCAGTGTGTTCGCGATCAAGGCCGGCCAGTTCAACTGCAGAGCCTGCTGCCAGCCGCCCGGTGCAAGCGGTGGCAGCGGCTGCCAGTGCAGCAGTTGCACGGGGTTGATGCCCAGCCACAGCGCACAGGCCAGAGCAAGCATCAGCACCCCGCCCAAAGCAGCCAGCATCTGCCTGCCCTGCCGGCCCACAGGCTCAGCCGGTGCCCCAGGCACCAGCTTGAGCCGCGCCGGCATGCTCCAGTGCGCCCTGAGCCTGGCGATCAGCGCCTCGAGCGGCAGCATCACGGCCAGCAGCAACCACAGGCCGCTCCACAGCTCGCGAAACTGCAGTGACTGCAGGCTCAGCAGCAGATCGTTGCCCAGCCCCCCCAGGCCAAACACCCCCAGCAAGGTGGCACTGCGCAGGGCACATTCGAGCCGGTAGCCGCCATAGCTGAGCAGTCCTGGCAGCACAGGTGGCCCCAGCGCCGTCCACAGCGCTGCGGGTGCACCGGCGCCGGCGCTGCTGAGGGCTTCAAGGCTCTGGCGGGGCAGGGCATCAAGCTGATCGCGCACCACCCGCGCCACCAAGGCTGCATAGGGAATCGTGATCGCTGCAACCGCCACGGCTGGTTCGAGCCCGATCAACTGCAGCAGCAGCAGGCCCCAGATCAACTCATGGATGGAGCGCGGAAGCGCCAGCAAGCGCGCCAGCAGATCGGCGGGCCAGCTGCGGCCCAGCAGGTGCAACACCACAACCTGGGAGCTGGCCGCACCCAACGCCAGGCCGATGAGCAGGCTGGCGGCCCAACTCACCAGGGCGACGCCGCAGGTGATGGCCAGTCCCCTGAGCTGGGACTCCAGCACTGCCGGCTCCAGTGAGGGCTGCAGGGCAGCTGTGGCAAAGCTGGCGATCAGCTCCCAGCCGCCGCCGTGGCTTGCGGCTGGCAGCAGCACCACAACCGGCAGCAGCACCAGTGCTGGCAGCAGCAGCAGCAGCGGTGGCGCCGGTTTCACGGTGCGCTGGCGTACAGCGCGTCGAGCCTGTCCTGTTGCAGTTGCTCAGCCGGCAGATCAAACACCACAGCGCCAGCCCGCAGGCCAATGGCACGGTCAAAGCCCTTGAGCAGGTCAGGGCGATGCAGGCTCAGCAGCAGGGCGCGGGGCGTCGCGCCCGCATCCAGCAGCAGGGCCAGCAGCTCAGCGGCCAGCCGCGGATCGAGGCTGGCCAGGGGTTCATCGGCCAGCAGCAGCTGCGGGTCCTGCCTGAGCAGCCGGCCCAGGGCGACCCGCTGGCGCTGCCCGCCCGAGAGGGCCGAGACAGGCTGGTTGAGCAGGCCCGGGTCCAGGTCCAGGCGGGTGAGCACCTGGCTGCAGGCCTGGGTCTCCAGGGGGACCAGCAGGTTGAGCACGGCACGCGGCCAGCCCCAGCTCGCGAGGCGACCCGTGTTGAGGTTCTGTTGCACCGTGAGCTCCTCGATCAGGCGCAGGTCCTGCCAGAGGGTGCCGATGCAGCGCTGCTGGCGCCGCCGCCGCCCGCCCCTGCGCGCCGGCGTTTCGCCCTGCCACAACACCGTGCCCTGATCGGGACTCAACAGCCCATTGGCCACCGCCAGCAGGGTGCTCTTGCCGGCGCCGCTGGGGCCGAGCAGGGCCACCCGCTCGCCGGGCCGCAGCGTCAGATCGATCCCGGCCAGCCGCGGATGATCGCGGCCGGCGACAACGACACGCCGCAGCTCCAGCAGGGCAGGGGCGCTCACCTAGCGGATCTTGCCGATCTGCCGTCCCACGCGCTCGATCGGGGCGTAATCGCTTGCCTTGGCCGCGGTGAACTGCTGGGCCCCAAACAGCTGCAGGATCGCCTTCTGTTCGGGGTTGCTGGGCCGCCAGCTGATGATGGCCCCACGCAACTTGGCCGTGAAGCCCTTGCCGAAGCGCTCATCAAGGTTGGGCTGGCCAATCCAGTGGTAATCGGGGTAGCCAGGGGTGCGCCAGATCGCCAGCACCTTGTTGCGGTTGGCCTTGCCGCTGCGCAGATTGGCTTTCCAGACCTGCTCGTTGACGGCTCCAGCCTGATAGGCACCGCTCTGCACCAGGGCGATCGTGGCGTCGTGGCTGCCGCTGAAACCCGGGGCACCGCCAGCAAAGTCGCTGGGCTTCACGCCGGCCTGCTGCAGAAAGAACTGGGGCATCAGCCGCCCCGAGGTTGAACTCTCGGAGCCGAAGGTGAAGCGCTTGCCCTTGAGTTCGCTGAGGCCTTTCTGGCTTGCGATCGGCTGGAGGCCGCTGGCCTTGTTGGCGATGAAAACGGTGTGAAACGACGCGTCAATGTCGCGCTGGGCGATCACCTGGGCACCGGGTTTCTGCAGCCGGGCCTGCACACCGGTCAGTCCTCCGAACCAGACCAGATCGAGGTTGCCGGTGCGAAAGGCGCTGACAGCAGCGGTGTAGTCGATCACCGGGACGTACCGCACAGGCACGCCCAGTTGCTTGCTAAGCAGTTGGGCCACCTGGCCGTAGAGGCGATTCAGTTTTTCGGGGTTCTGATCGGGGATGGCGCTGATCCGCAGCACGGGCCTTGTGGCCTGGGCGCTGACCGGGATCAAAGACTGGCAGACGACCGCCGGTGCCAGGGCCAGGGTGAGGCCAAGGACACCGGCGGCCAGACGTTCTCGTGTTGACATTGATTGAGCAAATCAGGGGTGGTGATGGACTGAGCGCGGCTCCCTGACGGCGAGGTCAGAGGGTCTGCAGAAAGCGGCTCAGTCGTTGCAGTCCATCATCGATCGTCGCCTCGGAGGCTGCACACGAGAGACGAATGCAGCGGTCATCACCGAAGGCGATGCCCGGCACCACCGCGAGTCCCTGCTCATCGAGCAGGCGATTGCACAGGCTCATCGAATCGAGGCCGTAGTGGCTGACATCGGGAAAGGCGTAAAAAGCTCCCGCCGGTGGCTGCAGCTTGAGTCCCGCGATGGCGCGCAGGCCGTCGCTGAGCCGTTGCCGGCGGCTGTTGAACTGCTGGGCCATGGCGCGCACACAGTCGCGCGGGCCACTGACCGCCGCCAGGGCTCCGTACTGGGCAAAGGTGCAGACATTGCTGGTGCTTTGGCTCTGCAGCGCCGCCGCGGCCTTGATCACCGGCCCATGGCCGGCCAGCCAGCCGATGCGCCAACCCGTCATCGCCCAGCCTTTGGCGCAGCCACCGACGATGAAGATGCGTTCGGCCAGATCGGGTGCGACCGCCGCCAGGCTGTGGTGGCTGTGGCCGGGAGCCAGCAGAAATTCGTAGATCTCATCGCAGACCACCAGCAGCTGTGGGTGGCGGCGTAACACCGAAGCCAGGGCCTCGAGCTCAGTGCGGCTGAGCACCGTGCCGGTGGGGTTGCTGGGGCTGTTGAGCACCAGCAGCTTGCTCTTGGGCGTGATGGCGGCCTCAAGCGCTTCGGGCCGCAGCCGGAAGCCATCGGCAGCCTGGCTTGGGATCAAGCGCACCGACGCCCCAGCCAGTTCGGCCATGTCGGGGTAGCTCAACCAGTAAGGCGCCGGCAGCAGCAGCTCATCGCCGCGCTCGAGCAGCACCTGAAACAGATTGAACAGCGCCTGTTTGCCGCCGTTGGTCACCAGCACCTGCTCGGCGCTGGTGGCGACGTGGTTTTCGTCGCTGAGCTTGGCGGCAATGGCTTCGCGCAGCGCCGGCTCGCCGGCCGCAGGACCGTAGCGGGTCTGACCGGCTGCCAGGGCATCGGCTGCCGCCTGGCGAATGAACGCAGGTGTCTCGAAATCAGGTTCGCCGGCACTGAGACTGCAAATGTCACGGCCGTCGGCTTTGAGGGCCTTGGCCTTGGCGGCGATCGCCAGGGTCAGCGAGGGCTTCAGCGCCTGGGCCCGCTGCGACAGCCAGGTGTTCTCGGTCTGCGGGGGCGACGTCGCCGGCATGGGGCGGGGGGCGTTGCAGCCATCCTGCCGCACGCCTCTGTGGCAGAGGGTTCAGCCAGGCACCAACCGCTGCGATGCTTATCAAGCGCCATGCCTGCAAGAGTTCGGCAACGCAGCGTTGACCATGGCGGACCGCGATGCACGCCGTACTGCCCTGCAGCGGCTCAAGCAGCAGTGCCACAGCTGCCGCGCCTGTTCGCTGGCCGAGCAGCGCCAGCAGGTGGTGGTCGGCCGCGGCAATCCCTGGGCACCGCTGATGCTGATCGGCGAGGCGCCTGGGGCCGAGGAGGACGCCAGTGGTCTGCCCTTTGTGGGCCGTTCGGGCCAGCTGCTCGATCAGCTGCTGGTGGCGGTTGGTTTTGACCTTGAACAGGACCTGTACATCGGCAATGCAATCAAGTGCCGCCCGCCGGGGAACCGCCGCCCCACCCCGGCCGAGCTGGCCGCCTGCAGGCCCTGGCTGGCCGCGCAACTCAACGTGGTGCAGCCGCAGCTGGTGGTGTTGGTCGGAGCTACGGCCCTTGAGGCCGTGCTGGGCATCAAAGGGGGCATCACCCGGGTGCGGGGCCAGTGGCTCGATGCCGCCGCCGCCGCCAGCGGACCTCTGGCCTTGGAGCTGGCCGATCGGCGCTTGATGGCGATCCTCCATCCCTCCTATCTGCTGCGTTTTGGCCGCGATCAGCCGGGCAGTCCAAGGGATCTCACCCGCCGCGATCTGACCGTTGTGCGTGCCGCTGTGACAGGCTTTGGCCACCGCAGGCCTACCCAGCCATGACCGCCGCCCTGGTGAACACTCCAGCCGCTGCCGACTGGGCTGCCAATCCCCGTTACGACACCCAGATCAAGCGCCGAAAAACCCGTAGCGTGCGGGTCGGCGACGTCTGGATCGGCAGCGACCACCCGGTGGTGGTGCAGTCGATGATCAACGAGGACACCCTCGACATCGAAGGCGCCACCGCCGGCATCCGCCGGCTGCACGAAGCCGGCTGCGAAATCGTGCGCGTCACCGTGCCGTCGCTGGCCCATGCCAAGGCGATGGGCGAGATCCGCCAGCGCTTGATCGACACCTATCAGGCGGTGCCCCTGGTGGCCGATGTGCATCACAACGGCATGAAGATCGCCCTGGAGGTGGCGCAGCACGTTGACAAGGTGCGCATCAACCCGGGCTTGTTTGTGTTCGACAAGCCCGACCCGAACCGCAGCGAATTTTCAGAGGCGGAGATCGCGGCCATCGGCGAGCGCATCACCGACACCTTTGAACCGCTGGTTCAGTTGCTCAAAGAGCAGGACAAGGCCCTGCGCATCGGCGTCAACCATGGCTCCCTGGCTGAGCGCATGTTGTTTCGCTACGGCGACACGCCGCTGGGCATGGTCGAGAGCGCGATGGAGTTCATTCGCATCTGCGACCGGCTCGACTTTCACAACATTGTTGTGTCGATGAAGGCCTCGCGCGCCCCCGTGATGATGGCGGCCTACCGCATGATGGCCGACCGCATGGACAGTGAGGGGTTCCCCTACCCCCTGCACCTGGGCGTCACCGAAGCTGGCGACGGCGACTACGGCCGGGTGAAGAGCACCGCCGGCATCGCGCCGCTGCTGGCCGAGGGCATCGGCGACACGATCCGGGTCTCGCTGACCGAGGCCCCTGAAAAGGAGATCCCTGTCTGCTACTCGATTTTGCAGGCCCTGGGGCTGCGCAAGACGATGGTTGAGTACGTGGCCTGCCCCAGCTGCGGCCGCACCCTGTTCAACCTGGAGGAGGTCTTGCACACGGTGCGCGCGGCCACCGCGCACCTCACCGGCCTCGACATCGCCGTGATGGGCTGCATCGTCAACGGCCCCGGCGAGATGGCCGATGCCGACTACGGCTATGTCGGCAAGACCCCAGGCATCATCTCGCTGTACCGGGGCCGCGACGAGATCAAGCGTGTGCCTGAAGCTGAGGGCGTCGAAGCGCTGATTCAGCTGATCAAGGATGACGGCCGCTGGGTGGATCCCTGAGGCGTTCTTCGTTGGCCTGAGCTCACGTGTTGGGCTTGTGTCGAGTTCGGTGATGCCGCCTCAATGCCGCTAACTTGAAGAGACGAATGGGGCCTTGGCGGTGATGGGCAAGCGGTCAGTGGTGGTGGTGCTTGGGCTCAGTGCCTGTGCGGCCACCGCGGTTCTGGCCCAGGAGGCAGTGGTGCCCCCCGGTGGTCTCTCGCGGATCAGTGACAGCCCCAAGGAGGTCATTGATCAGACCTGGCAGATCGTTTTTCGCGACTACCTCGACACCACCGGCAAGTACAACGCTGAGCGCTGGCGCACCTTGCGCCGCGATGTTCTGGCCAAGAGCTATGGCAGCTCCAAAGAGGCCTATGACGCCATCCGGGGCATGCTCGGCAGCCTCGATGATCCGTACACCCGTTTCCTTGATCCTCGTGAGTTCAAGGAAATGCAGATCGACACCTCCGGAGAACTCTCCGGGGTGGGGATCCAGCTGAGCCTTGATAAGGACACCAAAGAGCTGGTCGTGGTCTCCCCGATCGAGGGATCGCCGGCGTCGCGCGCGGGGGTGCAGCCCAAAGATGTCATCACCGCGATCGACGGCAAGAGCACCAAGGGCATGAGCACCGAGGATGCGGTCAAGCTGATCCGCGGCCAGGCTGGTACGGCGGTCAAGCTCACCCTGCGGCGCAAGGGTCAGAGCCAGCCGCTGGAGCTCTCGCTCACCCGCGAGCGCATTGAGCTGCATGCGGTTGACAAGCAGATCAACACGACGAGCGATGGTCTGCGTATCGGCTACATCCGCCTCAAGCAATTCAATGCCAATGCCACCAAGGACATGCGGGTGGCGCTCAAAGAGCTCGACGGCAAGGTCGACGGCTATGTGCTCGATCTGCGCAGCAACCCTGGCGGACTGCTGACCGCCAGCATCGAGATCGCGCGTCAGTGGCTCAACGAGGGCACGATCGTCTCGACCAAGACGCGTGATGGCATCACCGACATCAAAAAGGCCAATGGCCGCGCGCTGACCACCAAGCCACTGGTGATTCTGGTCAACGAGGGTTCAGCCAGCGCCAGCGAGATTCTTTCGGGTGCCCTGCAGGACAACAACCGTGCCGTGCTCGTGGGTCAGAAGACCTTTGGCAAGGGTCTGGTCCAATCGGTGCGCGGGCTCTCCGATGGATCCGGCATGACCGTGACCATCGCCAAGTACCTCACCCCCAGTGGCCGCGACATTCACAAGCACGGGATCGCGCCTGATGTTTCGGTCAAGATGGGCGATCTCGAGGCCCAGCGCCTGCGCCTCGAAGATCTGGGCACCCGCAAGGACAGCCAGTACCGGGTCGCCGAATCGACCCTGGCCAAGAAGGTGCGTGGAGCCGGCTCAACCGAGAAGGCCTACAACCCTCGCTCTACCAACCTCAAGGCTGCAACCACCCCCGAGCAGGCCAGGCAGCCCAATCCCTGAACTGGGTTGGCAATCGCTTTTGCTCAGCGATTGAACGTCATGCTGCCGACCCGTGCGTTCTTGAGCCTGGTTCGCCAAGATTCATCTGGCGGCATTGATGAGCCGAGATGACTCAGGAGAATTCGATCTGGGCGCTCAAGCCCTGGTGGTGTCAGCCCTGGTCGATCGTGCTGAGCGGCAGCTGCAGTGTTGCCGGCAGCTGGGTGGTGATGCAGCGCTGGTGGATCACCGGCCCACTGGCCTGTGGGGTTGTGCTGTGGTGGCTGCTGTTTCTAGTCCTGGTCCCAGCGGCCTACAAGAGACAGATCACAACGCAAAACGCGGTCGAATGATCATGATCGACGCAGCCCTCATGACGCGTTGATGGACCCGGCTTGTGGGCTCAGGCAGCCCCGGCGACCGGTTGCATCAGGCCGCCACCTGGGGATGAATCGTCGTCGTCGTTTTTGCTGTTGCCATTCATCAGGGCATAGAGGCCAAGGGCAGCCAGGCTGATCGCAGCCGAGAGCAGACCAAAGCTGCCATCCACAGCACTGCCGAGCTCCAGCACCTCGCCCATGACGACCCGTTACAGAACTTCTCAGAATTGTAACGGATTTTTGCGGGGTTGCGTCTCTGGCTGTCTTCTGGCGGCGGTCT
The DNA here is from genome assembly GCA_016882285.1 of Cyanobacteria bacterium K_DeepCast_35m_m2_155. GTDB lineage: Bacteria > Cyanobacteriota > Cyanobacteriia > PCC-6307 > Cyanobiaceae > RGUW01. The sequence goes on from VGQS01000002.1 coordinate 15,683, forward strand.
TTGCGGATCAGACCGCAAGCACTGCCTCGTTCTGGCTGGCCGCCTGTTCGGCGCGTTGGGTGCTGGTGAGTCCATCGGCATCGGGGATCTGGGCGGCCATGAGTTCCAGCCAGTTCTTGAGTTCCTCGACCTGCTTCTCGATCGGCAAGACCCCCAGGCCGCGGGCCAGCACCTTGGCGGTGCTGCCGCTGCCGGCCTGATACACCAGGCGGCCGTGCAGGTGCTGGGGCAGCCCCTGGCGCAGCAGCCGGAACGCTGGCTCCTCCATGGGGGTTTCCAGGGCGATGTTGGGCTTTTCGCCCTTCAGCCTTGAGAAGCCGCAGCGCTTGGCCAGCAGCTTGAGCTCCATCAGTTCAAGCAGGGCGATCACCGGCGCGGGCAGGGCGCCGTAGCGCTCCACCCACCCTGTTGCCAGCTCCAGCAGGGCGTCCTTGCTGCTGCAGCCGGTGGCAGCGCGGTAGGCCGCCATCTTTTCGTCGTTGTCAGAGATCCAGTCACCGGGTATGAACGCCGTGATCGGCAGGTCGATCTGGGTGTCGTCGACCTTGGGAATGTCCTGACCCTGAATCTCAGCCAGGCACTCCTGCAGCATTTCCATGTAGAGGTCGAAGCCGATCGTCTCCATCTGGCCGCTCTGCTCGACGCCCAGCAGGTTGCCGACGCCGCGGATCTCCATGTCGCGCATCGCCAGCTGGTAGCCAGAGCCCAGTTGGGCGAATTCTTGAATCGCCCGCAGCCGCGCCCGCGCCGCCTCGCTCAGCGACGCATCGCCCGGATAAAACAGCCAGGCATGGGCCTGGATGCCGCTGCGGCCCACCCGGCCCCGCAGTTGATACAGCTGGGCCAGGCCGAACTTGTGGGCGTCCTCGATCAGGATCGTGTTGACCCGGGGGATGTCGAGGCCGCTCTCGACGATGGTCGTGCAGAGCATCAGATCGGCCTCACCGGCGTTGAAGGCGACCATGGCGCTTTCGAGCTCGCCTTCAGCCATCTGGCCGTGGGCCACCAGCAGCCGCAGCCCCGGCAGCATGGCGCGCAGCTGGGTGGCCACCTCCTCGATGCCCTCGACCCGGGGCACCACATAAAAGATCTGCCCGCCCCGGTCCAGCTCCTGGCGGATGGCGCTGCGCACGGCCTCCTCATCGAGCGAGGCCAGGTGGGTCTTGATCGGCCGCCGCAGCGGCGGTGGCGTGGTGATCAGGCTCATCTCGCGCACGCCCGAGAGGCTCATGTAGAGCGTGCGCGGGATCGGCGTGGCGCTCAGGGTCAAGACGTCGACGTCCTTGCGCAGGGCCTTGATCTTTTCTTTCTGGTTGACCCCGAAGCGCTGCTCTTCATCGACCACCAGCAGCCCCAGCTGCTTGAACGTGGTGCCCTTGCCCAGCAGCTGGTGGGTGCCCACCACCACGTCGACCGAGCCTTCGACCAGTCCCTCGAGGATCGTCTTGCGCTCGCCTGCGGTCCTGAAGCGGTTGAGCAGGCTCACCTTGAGCGGGTAAGGGGCGAAGCGCTCGCTGAGCGTGCGCCAGTGTTGCTGCGCCAGCACCGTGGTGGGGGCCAGCATCGCCACCTGCTTGCCGGCGGTGACGGCCTTGAAGATGGCGCGGATCGCCACTTCGGTCTTGCCGAAGCCCACATCGCCGCAGACCAGCCGGTCCATCGGCTGGGGCTGCTCCATGTCTTGTTTGACATCGGCGATCGCCTTGACCTGGTCAGGCGTGGGCTCGTAGGGGAACGAGTCCTCCAGTTCGACTTGCCAGGGACCGTCGGGGGGGTAGGCGAAGCCCGGCGCCTTGTGGCGCTCGGCGTAGAGCTTGACCAGATCGACGGCCACCTTGCGGATGGCCTTTTTGGCGCGCTCCTTGGCCTTGCTCCAGGCGGTGCCGCCCATGCGGTTGAGCTCGGGCGGGGCGTCGCTGATGGCGCGGTAGCGGCCCAGGCTGCCCAGCTGGTCGGCCGCGACCCGCAGCAACCCGTCGGCGTACTGCACCACCAGGTAGTCGCGCGAGTCGCCGCCGATGGCGAGCTTCTCGAGCTTGAGAAACTTGCCGATGCCGTGGTTGCGGTGCACCACGAAATCGCCGGGCCGCATCTTGTTCGGATCGACCGTGCGGCTGGCGGCCTTGCGGCGGCGGCGCACGTAGCCCGTGGCCGCCAGGCTGTGCTGACCGAAGAACTCCCGGTCGGTGATCAGCACCAGCCGCCAGGCCGGCAACTGCAGCCCCTCGAGCTCGGCGGTGCCGCGGGTCTTGAGGGCCACGGGGGTGTTCTGCTCGATCAGCCGCTCGATCGCAGGGGTGTCGAGCGGGTTGGGCACAAAGCGGGCGATGCAGTCGTGCTCTTCCAGCAGGGCGGTGGCGCGGCTGGGCTGGGCCGACAGCAGCCACACGCTGGCCCGCTCCCGCTGGAAGTCTTTGATCAGGCCCGCCAGCTTGCCGAAGGCGTTGGGATAGGCCGGCACCGTGCGGCTCGCCAGATCGAGTTGGTTGGGGTGGTGGTCGGTTTCGTGCAGCTCGCACAGGTCAAAGCCGGCAAAGCTGCCTGATGCTTCTGCCAGCGCTTCGGCTGGATCACGGTGCAGCAGCTGCGGCAGCGCGTCGCCCAGCTCGGCTTCAACGTCGGCGTGGTGGCTGACCACGTGGTCAAACCACTGCTGGCCGTGGGCCAGCGCGGCGCGGCGCTCGTCAACGGCGATCAGGGTCTGGGGCGGCAGGTAATCAAGCAGTGAGGCCGGCTGCTGCCAGGCCAACCCCATCAGCCGCCTGAGACCGTCCTCGGGGGTACCGCCTTCGAGCAGCTGCTCGAGGGCCTCAGGGCTCAGCAGCGCCTCCAAACCATCGGGCATGGCCTCGCGCAGGGCGCTGGCAATGAGCGGCCCATAGCCGCTGGGGGTGAGCCGCACCACCTCGATCGCATCGAGCGAGCGCTGCGTGGCGGGGTCGAATTCGCGGATTTTTTCAAGCTCTTCGCCAAAGAACTCAAGCCGCACGGGCAGCTCGCTGCTGACCGGAAACACATCGACGATGTCGCCGCGGCGGCTCCAGGTGCCCTCCTGCTCGATGCTGGTGACCCGCTCGTAGCCCAGGCGGGTCAGGGTTTCAGCCAGGACCTCGAGCTCGAGGCTCTCACCCTTGCGCAGGCTCAGACACTGGGCCTGCAGCGCCTGTGGCGGCGGCAGGTGGGGCTGCAGCGCCCGCTCGGTGGCGACGATGGCCAGATCACCGCGGTCCTTGCCGCCGCCGCCCTGATCGAGCAACTCGCTCAGCACCTGCAGCTGGCCCCAGGTGATCTCGCTGGTCGGCTCGATCGCCTCATAGGGGCTGGCTTCGCTGGTGGGATACAGCTGGCAGCTGCTCCAGCCCATCAGCTCCAGCAGGGCGGCCCAGCGGCCGGCCTCTTCGAGCGTGGGTACCACCACCAGCAACGGGGCCTGGCGGACCCGCGCCAGGGCGCTGCTGACCAGGGCGCGTGCGGCCCTGCTGGCGCCGCCGAGCCGGAGCCGCTCAGGGCGCTCGATGCGGGCGGCCACCTCAGCGCTCAGGGGCACCTGCTGCAGCTGGCGCACCAAGGCAGTGAGGGGCATGGGGAGAGGGGCGAAGCTCCTGATCTTCGCAATCGATCCCCACCCAGCGCGGCCCGCTCAAGAGCGGCCAGACTGAGGCGCAAGGTCCGCGCGAGATCGCCCGTTGTGCCGACACGTCAGAGCGCAGGCTCGACACTTCTGTGGGCTGTGCCGGCGCTGCTGGTGCTGCTGAGCGCGGTGGCCCTGACAGCCCTCAGCACCCCGCCACCGGGGCGCGCCTCACGTCCCAGAAGCGCCCTGCCGGCCGCTGCGGTTCCGCCTGGATCAAGCCCGGCGGCTGCGGGGACCCTGCTGCAGCGACTGGCAACGGCCGATCTGCAGTGGCGCCCGCGCAGCGAACCCCTGCCCAACGGGGGAACCCGCTACGTGTATCGCAAACGTCCTGGCGAGCCGGATCTCAGCCTCGCTGAGATCAAGGCGTTGATGGCCAATCCACCCCGTTTTGAGGCCGAACGCGCCGCGATCTCGGATCTCTGGGCCCAGCTGCAGCGCCTGGGGGTACGGCTCAAGCTCGAGCAACCCCGCAAATCGGGTGCTGCCGGCGAGTGGGATCCGGCGGCGCGGACCCTGCGCATCAAGCCCGCGGTGGTTGACAAGGGCAGCGCCGAGTTCGCCCGGGTGCTCAATCACGAGGCCATCCACGTGGCCCAGAGCTGCTCAGGGGGCGGGATCAGCGCGACGCCGCGGCCCCTGGGATTGCCCCAGCAGCTGCCGGCGCGCCTGCAGAGCGTGCTGCAGCAACCGACCTATGCCCGTGCCGACGCCCGTGAACGCCTGCTGGAGCGCGAGGCCTATGCCAATCAGGAGGAGCTCCAGCTCGGGCTCACCCTGCTGCGGATTCACTGCTGAGCGGCGTGTTCAACAACTCACTTTCAAGCAGCATGTTGAACTCGAGCAGCTGGCTATCGCTCAGTTGCTGCCGGCTGCTGCGCTGAAACCGGCTCTCGAGCAGTTGGCGGCCCTGGTTGGCAGTCCAGCCCAGCTGGCTCAGGAGCTGGTCGCTTTGGCCCAACAGGTCGCTGCGTTTGAGCGGCACGGCACAGCTGCCGGGATCCTCGCCTGCCTGGAAGCGTTCCAGTGCCCTCAGATAGGCCAGCAGATCGGCGTAGGTGGTCAGCCGCGAGCGGCTGCTGTGGCCAAAGGCCCGCAGCAGGTAGGTGGCTTCCTGCTCACGGCTCCAGCCCAACCGCTTGAGCTGCAGATCGAGCTGGGCCAGCTCGCTGCTCCAATCGTCGGGATCGGCAGGCGGTTCGGCCTCGGGCTCGGGCTCGGCGACAACAGTCGGTAACAGGGCTTGGGTCTGGGTTTCGGCTTGGGGGCGCACGGGAGCTGGAGCTGGAGCTGGAGCCGCAGCCCGAGCTGGAGCTGGAGCCGCTACAGGTGGCACTGGTGCTGCAACAGGCTGGGCCCGCAGGCGGGCGCGGGCCCTCTCTTCGGCCTCCTCGGCAGTGGCCGCTTCCCCCAGGGCAGCGGCCACCAGAGCGCCAGCTTCGATCAACCGCGCCAGCACCACGCAGCGTTTGGCGCTGGCATGCACCAGTTCAAGCTCGATCGGCATCGATCAGACGCACGGCAATGGGCCGTTTCTAGAGTGCCGTCTTTCCACCGGCATGGAAGCCGAGTCGATTCAGTCGCTGCTTCCGTTGCTGGAGGGTGCCGATCAATGGAGTGAGCTGCTGCTGCTGCTGCCGCTGCTGGTGGCGCTCGAGGTGGTGCTCTCGGCCGATAACGCCATTGCGCTGGCCGCGATCAGCCGCGGCTTGCACGACCGGCAGCGTCAGGCCCTGGCCCTCAACCTCGGCCTGGCCTTGGCACTGGTGTTTCGCCTGCTGTTGATTGCTGCAGCCCGCTGGGTGCTGGCCTACTGGCCGCTGCAGCTGGCGGCCGCCGGGTATCTGCTGTGGCTCTGCGCGCAGCATCTGTGGGTGCTGTTCGGCACGCCCCAGCAAACCCCTGAATCGGCAGCAGATCCGCTCAGCCAACCTGAGCTGGCCGCCGTGCCTTCGCTGGCTTCGGTGGTGGGCACCCTGGCGATCACGGATCTGGCGTTTTCGCTCGACAGCGTTGCCGCGGCGGTGGCGGTCAGCGATCGCCTGTGGTTGGTGATGACCGGCGGCGTGCTGGGGGTGCTGGCCCTGCGTCTGACGGCAGGTTTGTTTGTGCGTTGGTTGGAGGAGTTTCAGCACCTTGAGACCGCCGGGTTTCTGGCGGTGGGACTGGTGGGCGTGCGCCTGATGCTGCGTCTGGCCACGCCCCGCTTGTTGCCGCCTGAGTGGTTGCTGCTGGCCCTGGTCGCCGCCCTGTTTGTCTGGGGGTTTTCGGTGCGCAAGCCCCTCGATGTGAACCCCTGACGCCATGCAGATTGAACTGCGCCAGAGCGGTAGCGGCCGTTTGATCGAGCGTGTCGAGGTGGCCGAACTCGCCGATGTGCCGCAGCCGGGCCGCTGGTTTCTGGCGGCTGGCCAAAGCTTTCTGGTGTTGCAGCGCAGCCACCGGTATCAGTACAAAGCCGGCCGCTACCAACTGGTGAGCGTGGCGCTGCAGGTCAAGCCCCAGCAGCGCCCTGCAGATGCCAGGCGCTGGCGCCAGCAGTGGGTGATCGGGGATCCGAGCTGCCGCTTCAATGCGCGCAGTCCGTTGCTGCGCTGCGCTGTGCTGCCGGCTGGTCCGTGCGAGCGCTGCTGCCATTACGACGCCCGCAGCGGGGCCGAGGTCTAGATGCCGCCGGAGCACGCTGCCCAGCCGCCCTGCCACTGGCACACAGGCACGGTGGTGCGCGGCTACGGCGTCGCCTCTGGCCAGGCGCCGGATTCGCCCTATCCGGCCGGCAGCATCAGCCTGCAGGCGCCGCTGTTTGCCCAACACGGCGTCGATCTGAGCGGCTTCTTCAGCGGCACCTTGAACCTGGCCTTTGCCGGCTGCCGCTGGCATCTGAGCGCTCCCGATGCTCAGGTGGTGGAGCTGCTCTGGAGTGATCGCCACCCGGCAGAGACCTTCTCGTTCTGGCGCGTGCAGCTGCGCCGAGCCGGCAGCAGCGATGCCTGCTCAGCGCTGATCTACTGGCCGCACCCGGAGACCAAACGCAAGCACCACCACAGCCCCGACCGGCTTGAGCTCCTGGCTCCCTGGATCGAGGCCCTTGGTGAAGGCGATCGACTGGAGATCGGACTGGACCCGCGCCGTTGCCGCTGCATCAGGCCGCAGGCCTTGCAGGCGCGCCTGCTCGAAGCGATCAAGTTCAGGGTGCTGGCGGCGCAGGAGAGCTTTTTTGCGGCATACCGGCAGGGCTCCGTGCTTGTGGCCAGCGCCTTTCGCGCTGAACTGCCGCGTCTGCTGCCGGCGGCGCTTGATTTGAACGATCGCGAATTGCTGGAGGTTCTTGAGCGCGCCCAGTTCCTCTATGGCGATGGCATCGGATGCGACACCATGAACCTGCAATCTGGGTTGAGATAACCCTGCCAGAGGTCATGCCATGCCCTACGAGCCCGGTTCCACCGAGTGCCGCGTGTTGATTGACTGCAAGGGCCAGCTCGAGTCGATGCTGCTCAGCCTGTCGCGCATTGACAACACCGGCCCCATCCGTGAGCAGCTGATGGGTGTGCATCAACAGCTCGAAGCCCTGCACAACCAGTACCGCAAGGCTGCCTTGCAGAACTAGGGGGCTTCACCCACTGGCGTGGGCGTGCTGCAACTCCATCTCGATGAGCTGACAGGCGGCATAGGCGCTCGCCAGGGTGGCCGCATGGGTGCGGCCACGGGGGTGGTCCCTGTGGTCCACCAGGTAGCGCCCGTTGGTTTCCCGGTAAATCAGGCAGCCACGGCCGGTTTCACCCACGTAGGACAGGTCACCCATGGTTCTGGAGGAAGCGTCTTGCCTTTCTCTAGCCGTGGCTGACGGCGGCGTCCATGTGTGTGAGTCCACACAACATCGAACGTCACCTAGGCGGCTCCCAGGCGATCACCGGGCGCTGCTCCCAGCTGTTGCAGCAGGGTGGTGCCAGCGCTGGCACCTTTGCCCTCAAGCTGGGCCTGGCGGATCAACAGCGGGCATCCGCTGCTGCTGACGACGAGTCCGAGCTCCGGGATCGCCGCCAGCACCGTGCCGCCGATCTGCCCAGCGCTGGGCCAGCGGTCCACCAGCTGGGCCGCCTGGGGGCTCAGTTGATCGGCCAGTCGTGCGATCAGCGGTTCTGTGACATGCAGCTTCAGGCGCTGCCCGCGCCAGCTGGTGGTGGCACCGGGATACAGGCCCATCACGCGGCGGTGAATGGCCAGGGCGGGCTGCTGCCAATCAATCAGAAAGTCGTCTTTGTTGAGCAGACGGGCATAGGCCGCGCCGTCGTCGCCTTGCGGCACAAGCCCCAGCCGCTCGTAGCGTTGCTGGCGCGTGCCGGGGCCAGCCGCTTCGATGCGGGGCAGCGCTTCGATCAGCAGTTCAGCGGTGAGCCGGCTGAGCCGATCGCCCAGGGAGCTGGCGTTGTCACACAGCGCAATCGGCGTGACGCGTTCCAGCAGCACCGGGCCGGTGTCGAGGCCTTCCTCCATGGCCATGATTCCTACCCCGGTTTGGTGATCGCCTTCCAGGAGTGACCATTGAATCGGTGCCGCGCCGCGCCAACGCGGCAACAGCGATCCGTGGCCGTTCCAGCAGCCGTAGGGCGGCTGATCAAGCACTGCGCTCGGCAGCAGTTGGCCGAAGGCCACCACGATCGAGGCATCGGCCCCCAGATCGGCCAGCTGCTGCTGCAGCTCGCGATCACGCCTGATGCGCTCGGGGGTGAACACCGTGATCCCCAGCTCCTGGGCCCGTGCTTTCACTGCCGAGGGCTGCAGGGCCTTGCCGCGGCCGCGGCGCCGGTCGGGCTGACTCACCACCCCCAGCAGCTGATGGCCGGCTGCGACCAGGGCATCCAGGCTGGGCACGGCGTAGGCCGGCGTGCCCCAGAACAGCAGCTTCACGCCTCGCCGGTGATCGAGAGCCCGTCGACCCAGACGTAGGGGCACACGCCATCGGGGGTCACCTTGGCAGGCCCTTCAAAACCGATCAGTGCTTTCAGCACGGTTCGGATGTCGCCGGCCACGGTGGCCGCCTCGATCGAGACCCGCTCCCCCCGGTTGATCAACCAGCCATCGAACGGCAACGAGAACGAGCCCTGGCTGGCCTTGACGCCGGCATGCAGGGCCGAGAGCGAATCGATCAACACCAAGGGGCCCTGGTGCTTGAGGTGATCCAGGCCGCTCTGGCCCGCAAGCTCGGGCCCGCCGCTGCCGGTAGGGCCGATCTCGAAATAGTCGGGCCCGACCGAGACCTTGGCTCCCATGCCGGCATGGCCGGTGGGGGCCACTCCAAAGCGTCGGGCTGTGGCTTCTGAGTGCAGGAAATTCTTCAGCACCCCGCCTTCAACAAGGGCCAGGCGCTGGGTGGGCGTGCCTTCGCCATCGAAGCTCGACGCGCCGATGTTGCCTGGATGCAGGCCGTTGTCGTGCAGGTTGAAGAAGGGGCAGGCCAGGCTCTGGCCCAGGGATTCGCGGTTGCTGAGGCTCACCCCGTCGAGCACGGCGCGGGCATTGAACAGGCTGCTGAAGGCCCCGATCAGATCGAGAAAGGCCTCCGGGCTGAACACGCAGGTGTAGTGCCCGGTCTGAATCGGGGCGTAGTCGAGGTGGCTGATGGTGCGCTCGGCGGCCTCGTCGATGCAGCCGGTGATGTCGAGCTCTGTGGCGCCATAGGCGAGTCTGACGGCGCCGGCACTGCGCGGTTTGCGCCCCGCTTCTTCGGCTCTGGCGTACAGATACAGGCTTGCTGTCGTCTGCAGCTGCTGCCGGCAGGCACCGTTGCTGTTGAGGTAGATCCGCTCGCTGCTGCGCTGGGCCAGACCGTTGTAGGGAACGGTGCCGATCGACCGATGGCGACTCAGCAGTTGCCGTTCGGCCTCCTTGAGGGTTTCGAGCAACCGCAGAATGTTCTGGGGTTCGTGCAGGGGCTGATCCAGCTCCTGCAACGGCGCGGTGGCCAGCGGCGAAAACGCTGGTGTGTCGTCGGCATTGCCAAAGGCGCTGGCATCACGGGCCACGCTCAGGGCCCGCGCCAGGCCCTGATCGGAGAGGTCCGAGGTGCTGCTGATGCCCACCAGGTCATCACCGTTCCAGACGCGCACGGTGATGGCACTGCGTTGGGCGGCTTTCATTTGTTTGGCTTCACCGCGGTCGACCTGCACCGAGGTGTCGCTGCTGCAGGAGGCCCCCAGGTCCCAGCGTGAGATGCCATGTCCGGAGGCCAGCCGCTCGAGGCGATCCCGCAAGTTGGCTGCGTCGAGGGTGTTGGCGCTGCTCATCGGCCGCCCACCGTGATCGAGTCGACCTTGACGTGGGGTTGCCCCACGGTCACAAAGATGCTGCCGCTCACCGAGCCGCAGAAGCCGGCGGCAAGCTCCAGGTCATTGGCGCACATCGAGATGCGCGGCATCACCTCTTTGGCTTCGCCGATCAAGGTGGCGCCTTTGACCGGTTTGGTGAGCGTGCCGTTCTCGATCAAGAAGCCCTCTTCGACAGCAAAGTTGAACTGGCCGGTGGGGCCGACGCTGCCGCCGCCCATTGATTTGCAGTAGAGGCCGCGATCGATCGAGGCGATCAGCGCCTCGGGGCTGTGGGGGCCGGCGGCGATGAAGGTGTTGCGCATGCGGCTGGCGGCGGCAAAGCTATGGCTCTGGCGGCGGCCACTGCCGGTGCGTGGGTGGCCGGTGCGCTGTTCACCGGCGCGGTCACTGAGAAACCGCCGCAGGATGCCGTTTTCGATCAGCACGGTGCGCTGCGGTTCCATGCCTTCGTCATCGATGCTCATCGAACCGAAGGCGCCACCGGTCAGTCCCTCGTCGATGGCGGTCAGCGATTCATGGGCGATGGGCTGACCCACCATCTCAGCGAAGGGCGTGGTGCCGCGCTCGAGCTGGGTGGTTTCGAGCAGGTGGCCGCAGGCCTCGTGAAAGATCACGCCGCCGAAGCGGTTGGCCAGCACCGCAGGCATCTGGCCGGCTTCGACATAGTCGGCATAGAGCATGGTGCCGACGCTTTGGCACACATCGAGGGCTGAGGCTTCGGCGTCCCACTCGCGCAGATCGTCAGGACGATCGCTGGTGCCATAGCGACGCCCCAGGCTGGCGCGGTGGTCGCCGTCGGCAGCCAGCACATTGAGACCCAGGGACTGGTGCAAGCGGATGTCGCGGGCAAAGGTGCCATCGCTGGCGGCTACCAGCACCTCCTGCCAGTTGCGGCTGTAGCTGCCGCGGCGGACCTGCAGGTGGCGGCCGTGGCGTTCGAGCCGGGCGGTGCCATCGAGCAGGCGGCCGGTGGCTTCATGGAGCTCAGGGCAGCGCTGCAACCAGTCGGCTTTGCTGAGGGCGTGGTCCCGCAGCGTCTCAAGCCCACTGAAGGCATCGCCAGGTCGGGCGATGGGCTCCAGCCCCAGCATCCCGAGCGCCTGCTCGAGGGCCGCCTGCAGCCCGGCCTGCGTGAGGTCATTGGTGCTGACAAAGCCATCGTGGCTACCGCGAAAGACGCGGATGCCAGCGCCAACGCCAAAGGCGGGGCTGACGCTGGTGATCGTGTCCTGCTCAGCCAGCACCGACAGCTGGTCGGTGCGCTCGAGAAACACCTCGACCAGATCTGCCCCGCTGCTGCGTCCGAACCCCAGCAGCATCTCGAGGCGTTCGCGCCAGTGGTTGCCGAAGCCTGAAGCCTGGGCGGCGCCGCCCTCAGGCGCTCTGGTGGTGACCGTCAATGTTGTGGTCCTCGCTCAGCGCACAGCAGGTTGGAACTGCTCGCTGCGGATGGGCGCCATCAGGAACAGCTTGGCCATTTCAATGGCGTTGGCTGCCCAGAAGGGCACTTTGCGCAGGGCCTTGATCGGGGCCGGTGAGCTGCTGGCATCCGCCTGGCTCAGGGCCTCGTTGTTGCCAACGATGCGCTCGAGCCTTGTGTAGAACTTCGGATGCTCAACATTGAGCACAACCGGGAACACACGCGCTGAGGTCTCGTTGGTCTTGGCGATCACATACATGTCGTAGCTGCGAGCGTCGAGGCCAAGGGCTTCATAGAACTCTTTGCGGGCCACATCGCGCACATACATCGTGGCGAAGACAGCAAGCAGGAAGAAGCGGCACCACAGGCGGGCCTGTAGACCCCGCACGGTGTCGGGCTGCGCTTTCATCAGGGCGTCAAAGAAATCGCCATGGCGATTTTCGTCCTGGCACCAGTTCTCGAAGAAGTTGAAGATCGGGAAGATCTTGCTCTCCGGGTTTTTCTCCAGGTGGCGGTAGATGGCGATGTAGCGCCAGTAGCCGATTTTCTCGGACAGGTAGGTCGCGTAGAAGATGAATTTGGGCTTGAAGAAGGTGTAGGCCTTGTTGGCGGTCAGGAAGCCCAGATCGAGCTGCAGTCCGAAATCAGCCATGGCCTTGTTGAGGAAGCCGGCGTGGCGGGCCTCATCGCGGGCCATGTGGGCAAAGCATTCGGCCAGAAGCGGATTCTTGGCTTTGATGCGGCGGCTGAGCTCCTTGTACAGCAGGAAACCGGAGAACTCCGAGGTGCAGCTCTGCTCCAGGAACTCAATGAACACCCGCCGGGTTTCGGGATCGAGCTTGTCAGCAGCGCCTTCAAACTCGGCGTTGCGCACAAAGTGGTGGCGGTTGTAGTCCTTGCGGAACTCCTCGCAGATCGCCTCGAGTTCCACTTCGTTGGGCCGCAGGTCCATTGCGGCCATCGCATCAAAGTCGGTGGTGTAGAACCGCGGCGTCAGGATCGTGTCCCTGACCGGGTCCTTGATCGCCGGGGCGTCAGGTGTTCCGATCGGGGCGGCAGCGCTGGCTGGATCGGCGATCGCGGTGGGTGGCACCATCGGGACTCTGGCTTGGCAGTCAGAGCATCGTAGGGGCCTCGCCGGCAGCCCCGGGGGCTTGGTAAGGCTCTGTTGGACTCAGTGTTGGGCTCAGTTCGGGCCCAGCCATTTCTGGCCGTTGAGCCGTTGCACCAGCCGCGAGACCAACAGGGCCAGGCTCATCTTCTTTTCATCGATCAGAAACGACTCCAGCAGGCTCGGCTCGCTGCCCGCTTCGGCGAGGGCGATCGTTTTGGCACTGTTGATGTCGTCCTGGGTGAAACACAGCCAGAAGCGACGTCCCCCACTCAGGCTGCCGCGCAGCATTGTGCAGGACACGCCCACCACCGGCATGGCACCGTGCTCAACGGCCAGCTCGCAGGTACCGCCGCCATAGGCGTCGATCTCCTGCTGCAGCGCTGGCAGCAGCAGCTGGGGCACAAATTCGTTGAAGGGTTTGTCCTCTGGCGCAGGAGGCTTGGCCTTGGGGGCAGCTGTCTCAGGGGCTGGATCGCTCTCCGGCACTGGCCTGCAGGTCAACTGGGGCGATTTTAGGTGCCCCGTCTGCTGGTCGGTTCAGCTCAGCTCAGCTCCAGTCGTCGTTGAGGGGTTGATCCCAGCCGTCACCGACCACCCTGGCCTCGCTGCTGGTGGTTTGGGCCGTGGTGGGCTCTGGCACCTGCGCGCGGGGCTTGCGGATCACGCGGAAGGGCACCTCCACCGTCGGTGGGGGCTCGCCGGCAGCGCGGCTGGGTCCTGCCGACGTGGCCCCGCGCTGCGGGTCCTGCGGCATCGGCCTGCGCCGCCAGCTCTGGCTGTGGGCGCCCGGCGCCGGCTCGCGCTGGGGTGCCGCGTCCGCCCCTGGGGCCGAGCCCTGGGCCCCCTGACGCAACGCCAGCGCTGTGGCGGCGCCGCTCAGAGCAGCGCCAGAGGCGGCAGCTGCAGCGATCCAGGCTCCCAGAGGCCATGCCGGGGTGCTCCAGACCAGCACGCGCAGGGTCACCGCTGGCCGCGGATTGACGGCCGCCAGCAACAACACGGCCAGCAGCGGCGAGAGCAGGGGGAGCAGCAGCAGCTGTTGCAGCGCAGACACGGGACTAACGCGGGCCACTCCAGCGGTTCAAGGGGGCGAGCTCGTCGCCGAGCACGTCGAACAGTCGAACAACCAGAAAGTCGACCATCTCATCAATGCTCTGCGGTTGGTGATACCAGGCCGGCACGGGCGGTGCAATGCGGGCACCGGCTTCAGCCAGGCTGGTCAGATTGCGCAGGTGGATCAGGTTCCAGGGGGTTTCCCGCGGACAGATCACCAGCGGCCTGGCCTCCTTGAGGTGCACATCGGCGGCCCGCTCCAGCAGATCGGTGGCCACACCCGAGGCGATGCGTCCCACACACCCCATGCTCGCCGGCAGGATCACCATGCCGCGGGTGCGGTAGCTGCCGCTGGCGATGCAGGCGGCCTGGTCATTCCAGCGATGAATGCGCAGGCAACCGCCGCTGCTGCCGGTGCGCTCGCGCCAGAACTGCTGCTGGGCTTCTGGCTCCCCCGGCACGCGGATGCCCAGTTCGGCCTGCCAGACCGCCATGGCCCCGCGGCTGGTGACCAGATCGACCGTCTCGCCCGCTTCAAGCAGCCACTTGAGCGCACGCTCGGCCAACGGTTGGGCCGAAGCCCCCGAAATGGCCAGCACCAGGGGGGGGCGCGGCGGCGCCATGCTCACGCCTCGTCAGATTCAGGAGCCTCGTCGCCCTGATCGAGCTCGAAGTCGCCTTCGGGCAGCACCACCGCCAGGTCGATCTGGTGGCGCAGGGGATCGACCTTCTCGATCACCACCTCAACGCTGTCGCCCAATTTGTAGGTGCGGCGGTTTTTGCGGCCCACCAGGCGGTTCTGGCGCGAGCGGTATTCGTACCAGTCATCTTTCAGTGAGCTGACATGCACCAGCCCTTCCACCTGGGAGGGGGGCACTTCGACAAAGAAGCCGTAGCTCTGCACGCCGCTGATGACACCCATCAGGGTCTGGCCCACCAGAGGTTCAGCCTGCCGGGCCTGGGCCATGGCCACCAGATCGCCGCTGAGCTCCTGCAGCTGGCGGGCGCGTTGGTTGAGCTTTTCAGCCAGTCCGTGGTTCAGGTCATCGCTGTAGGGAGCGAGCACATCCGCGGCCAGCAGCGGCCAGTCGATGGCGCCATGGCAGCGATCTGAGGCGAGATCCACGCTGGTTTTGTGGCGGATGCTGGGGCGGTCCTTGCCGTCGCGCAGCAGGGTCAGCAGCAGCTGCTGATTCCAGATGTCCGCATAGGCCAAGCCCGGGTTGCACCACGGTGCCAGCGCCTGCGCTTCGCCGGCGAGGCTGTGCGCTGCTGCTTGGGCGGCCAGCAGCACCGGTTGCACCGTGCCCCGCAATTGTTGCTGCAGCGGGCGCTTGCGATCGGTTTGGGCAAAGCGCAGTGCCAGCTCGGCGGCGCTTGCATCACCCTCGTCGCTGAGCTCAAGAGGAATCTCCAGAGCCAGAGCGGCTTTGGCCACCTCATGGAGATCGGCGGCTGCGGGGGCAGGGTTCACGGCATAGAGAGCCGGCAGCTCAAGCGCTTGCAGGTGCCTGCCGAGGGCGCGTTCAGCCAGCAGCACGCACTCCCGCAGGATGGCGTGGGGGTGATGGGACGGCAGCTCCACCAGCCAGCCGCAAGCGGCCGCATCGGGAGCTGGCGTCTGCAGGTCGGCAAGGCGCTCCAGGGGGGGCAGCGGCAGATCGAGATCCATCGATCCGGCGCTTAAGCGCTGCTGTTTCAGGCCCTCAGCCAGGCTGATCAGCCCTTCAAGCAGGGGCAGCTGATCTTTCAGCCCCTTCAGGGCTGCCGGTACGGTGCGGCTCTTGGGCTTGCGCTCCACCAGGCTGGTCAGGGCGGCCAGATTGGCCTTGCCATCAACCTGGATGCGGCTGCGCTCAAAGCGGAAATGGCGCAGCACCTGGCTGCCATCAAGCTCCAGAGAGACCGACAAGGCATCCTGGGCTTCACCAGCCTTGAAGCTGCATGCCTTAGTCAAGGCGGCACTCAACAGCGGTTGCCACTGATCACCCAGGCAGATCGATTCGCCCTGCTCCCTGAGCCACAGGTCGGTGCTGCTTCCTGCTGCGATCCGCTCGGCAACGCTCGGCACATGCACCCACAGCCGAACACCCTCCTCGAGGGTCTCGAGCGAGAGGGCGGCCAGGGGCGGGGCGTCCTTGCCCTGCCAAGCCTCCAGCAGAATCGTGGGCAGGGCTGTGAGGTCGCTGCGCTCGGCGTCATCGAGCGGCTTGGGACTCACCTTGGGGGCTGCACTGCGACCCTGCAGCCGGTGTTTGGTGAGCAGCAGATCCAGATCGGCCGCCTCTCCGCCATTGATCGGCAGGGTGCGAGCCACATGGCCCTGGGCCGCAAATTGGGCGACGGGGAAGCGGTCAACGACCACCTCCACCACATGCTCGCCTTTTGCCTGGGCGTGCTTGGCGTCGCTGGCGGGCAGCTCAATGCTGGTCAGCAGACGGTCATCGAGAGGTTGGGCGCTGAGCCGATCACCCTCTTGATCCACCTGGGCCAGCAGGCTGGTGGTCTGGCGCGACAGGATGCATTGGACGCCACCTTCAGGTGAGCGACGCCGGCCACCTTCGCGGGTGATGCGCACCAGCACACGATCGCCGTTCCAGGCGTGGTTGAGCTGATGGTCGCGAAGGTAGATGTCATCGCCCCCGTCCTCGCGCAGGGCAAAGCAGAACCCCTTGCTTGAGCAGCGCAGGCGCGCAGCGATGAGCTCGTCGTTCTCCAGCCGTTGCAGCTGATCATCGTCCTGGTTGAGCAGGCCGAGGCGCTGCAGGGCCGTCAGGCCAATGCGCAGCTGCTCTTTGTCGCCTTTTGTGCTCAGGCCGAGCGCTTTTTCAAGTTTGCCCAGGGCCAGCGGTTCGCCGGCGGGAAGCTGGTCGAGCAGGTCAGCGACCGTGAACTTCATGGTGGTTGCAGTCAGGGTGCGGGCGTTGCAGCGCGTGACGCCCACTCAGGGGTGGGACAGGAGCGGACCGGACCTGGGCTCGAAGCGATGCCCGCAGAACCGGCTGCCGGTACCTGTGTTGACACTTTAATCAGCTGTTGTCTGCGGCGCTGCGGTCGCCATCGGGCGCGTCATCAGGCGGTGCGTTGCGCAGGCTTTTGCTGATCAACTGGGCTCCGATCAGCAGAAAACCCACCGAGGCGGCCAGTTGCAGCAGGTTGGCGGGGATCAGGCTCGAGAGTGAGCCCCCCGCCGCCGCACCCACCAGGCTGGCCAGCACCAGGGCCGTGGCACTGCCGGCAAACACCGCACCCGGTCGGCTCGAGGTGCCGCTGATGGTCACGATTGCCAGTTGGGTCTTGTCGCCCAGCTCGGCCAGGAACACCGTGGCAAAGGTCGACGCCAGCAATCCGAGCAGGGGAGGCATCGTTTAAACCGGAGCAGTGGTGAACAGGGGCAGGGTCAGCATCGCCTGGCGCCCCAGCCACAGGCCCAGCACCACCATCAAGATGCCGGCCAGTCGCTCCAGCAGCTCCGGTGCCAGCAGGCGCGCCAGCCAGCGGCCCAGCACCACCCCCACCAGGCTCGAGCTGATCAGGGCCAGCGAGGCTCCCACAAACACCACCAGCGGGCGCCCTGACTGGGCCGACAGCAACAGCGCCGCCAACTGCGTCTTGTCGCCCAGTTCAGCCAGGAACACCGTGGTGGCGGTGGTGATGAACACAGTGGCCCACGGGCTTTGCTCTGCCGTGTCGGACGGCGCGGGGCTTGGCGCTGGCTGTGCGTCGTGCTCACTCATGGGCGCTGAGCGATCGCCTTCAAGAACCGCCGCATCACCCTGCCACGGCCGCCGTACTCACTGCGGATCTGCTGCTTGCAGCAGGCAATCGCAAAGGCATCGCCCGCGGGGCTGCCCAGTTCGGCTGCCCCAAACAGGCTGACCAGGTTGGCCACCTGGCAGAAATCGGGGCGCTCGCTGTAGATGCGGCAGCGGCGTCCGCCGGTGTCGTAGTGCCGGCACCAACCGTCATCGCCGACCATGGCCAGGTAGCGCTCCTGTTGCTCAGGACTGAGGGCGTCGATGGCCTCCTGTCGCAGGGTTGGATCCAGCCGGCAGCAGGCGCCGCAGCCCGTGATGCAGTGCCAGTGGGGCGATGGCGGCATGGCGCTCGGGCGGGGGCGCTCTCAGCATGACAAGCCGTCACAGCCGTGCTCAAACGGCGCCATGGCGTGCCGCCCAGCTTTTAGGCTGCTGACGGGCGCTCCTGCTGGAGCGCGACCTGAACCGGTTTCAGCACCCAGATCCCGAGCCCCACCAGCAGAGCCCTCCATGGATTTCCATCTGATCGCCAACTTCGCTGCGCTGGCCCTGATCACCCTGGCGGGCCCGGCTGTGATCTTCATTCTTTTCTATCGCCGCGGCGCGCTCTGAGCGCCCGCGCCATCACGCTGCCAGTCCCAGGGCCAGGGCGGCCTCGTTGAACAGATCACGCAGGTAGGGATGCTCCAGCTGTGGCTGGGATGCATTGCTTTGATCTGCCGCCAGCGCAGCCACCGGGTGGCGCAGTTCCTGTCCCCCCTCGTTGCGCACCACAACCATGTCGCCCTGCTGGCTGCACCAGTACTGGCGCTGCTGCCGGCGCAGCAGCACGGGTGTGCTGGCGGCGGCTGAGGCGCGCAGGCCGACCAGCTCCAGCTGCAGCCTGTCGCGCCCCTGCCAGTGATCGCGCACCAGGCGGTAGGCGACGTCCACCCAGGGGGGCACTGGCTCGCCGCCCTGCCAGCGCCAGCCCATCGCCCGGATCTGGCCTTCGCCCTGCCCCAGCAGAAGCTGCAGATGGCCGCCGCGCAGACGGCTCTGCTCGAGCACCTGGCAGCGGCGACTCCAGTAGATCGGTGCCGGATGGCCGATGCCAAAGGGCTCAAGCCGCTGCTGGGCTTGCCAGAAGTCCAGATCGATCTGCGCCAGTGACAACAGCGCTTCCGGTTCCACCGGCAGCCCGGTGCCGCGCTCCAGCAGCCAGGTACTGGCCAGAGCATTGAGCTGCTCGTGCAGGGCGCTGAGATGTTCGGCGCGCACGCTGAAGCCCCCCGCTGCCGGATGGCCGCCAAAGCGCTCAAGCAAGGTGCTGCAGGACTGCAGCGCCTGGTCGATGGCAAAGCCGCGCGGTGCCCTGGCCGAGGCGCGCAGGCGCCCATGGCCCTCGCCCGCCGCCAGGGCAACAGGACGGCCAAAACGCTCGACCAGCCGTGCCGCCACGATGCCGATCACGCCGTGATGCCAATGGTTCTGCGCAATCAGCAGAAATGGACTGCGCTGCTCGCCATCGGCATCGAGCAGGGCCAGGGCTTCAGCTTCGATGGCATCGCAGAGCTCCCGGCGCTGCCGGTTCAGCTGATCACACTGGCGGGCCAGCTCCAGGGCTCTGCTGGGCTCATCGGTGGTCAGCAGATCGACCACCAGGGCTGGATCGCCAAGCCGTCCCACGGCGTTGATGCGGGGTGCCAGCTGAAAGCCCACGGTCTGGGCCCCGATCGAGCGGGGCTCGACCCCGGCGAGCTGCAGCAGTGCCTGCAGGCCTGGCAGCGGACTGGCTGCCAGCTGCGGCAGCCCCACATGCAGCCAGGCCCGGTTGACGCCAAGCAGCGGCGCCATGTCGGCAATCGTGCCGATGCAGAACAGATTGAGCGCGATGGCGAGTCCTTCGCTTTCGCCCAGGCTTTCGCACAGGGCGCGGGCCAGGACGTAGGCCAGCCCCACACCTGCCAGCCCTCGATAGGGGGAGCCCTCGGGTGTGACGGCCGGATGCAGCAAGGCCAGATGCGGCGGCAGCTCGATCGGCAGGCTGTGGTGGTCGGTGAGGATCACGGCAACGCCAAGCTGCTGTGCTCGGCTCAGGGCTGCTGCTGCGCTGACGCCGTTGTCGACGGTGATCAGCAGCCGGATGCCCTCTGCGGCGAGGCGCTCGACCATGGCGGTGTTGAGCCCGTAGCCATCGTCCATGCGGCTGGGGATCGCCGCGACAGGGCGCGCACCCAGTCGCTGCAGCACACCCAACAACAGGGCGGTGCTGGTCATGCCATCGGCGTCGTAATCGCCGCAGATCGCCACGGCTTCGCCGCTGCTGCAGGCGAGTTGCAGGCGCTGCACGGCCGTGTTGAGGTCGTTGAAATGCAGCTCGGGTGGTGGCGGCGCCGCGGGGTTGAGGAGCGCCTTGATGGCCGCGGCGCTGCCATACCCGCGCCGCAGCAGCACGGCAATCAGCGCCTGCGGAAGCCCGCTCGCGCGCGCCAGTTCGGCAGGCTCTGACGCTCCCAGGGCCTGCAGCGGCTGAGGCAGCTGCCAGCGTTGGTCTTCAATCGGCGGCAGCAACGCAGTTGTCTCAGGCGTGCCCATTGTGGCCCTGCTGCCATGGGAATCTGGATGTCCCTTGTTGCTGGCGTGTGGCACTCAAGGCTTTGCTCTGGGATGTCGACGGCACCCTTGCCGAAACCGAGCGCGATGGCCACCGCCCTGCGTTCAACAGAGCCTTTGCCGATGCCGGCTTGCCGCTGCAGTGGAGCCAACAGGAGTACGACCGGTGGCTCAGCATCAGTGGTGGCCATGAGCGCATTGCTGCGCAGCTGGCGCAGCTCCAGGGTGCCGAGCCCGAGGCGTCGCTCGTTGCGGCCCTGCAGGGCGCCAAGCAGGAGCATTACCGCCAGTTGGTCGAGCAGGGGGCGCTGTCGTTGCGGCCGGGCGTCGAGGCGCTGTTGCGAGAAGCCGCACAGGCAGGCCTGCTGCAGGTGATCGTCACCACCAGCGGCCGCGGCGCGGTGGCGGCCCTGCTCGATCAGTTGCTGGGTCCTTTGCAGCAGGTCTTTGCATTCTGGATCTGCGGTGAGGACGTGCAGCGCAAAAAGCCCGACCCTGAGGCGTACCAGCTCGCCTGCAGCCGTTTGACCACAAGCCCCCAGTCGGTCGATACGGCCGAGGTGCTGGTGATCGAAGATTCGGCCAACGGCTTGGCGGCCGCCCGCGCCGCAGGCCTGCGCGCTGTGGTGAGCCTCAGCCACTACGGAGCCGAGGCGGTGTTGGCCGATCCCTGTGGCGCCGCTGCTGTGGTCAGCGAGCTGGGCCCAGAGGGCCAGGTGCTGCTGGGCCCCCCTTGCCAGGGCCACGGGCTCACGTTGTCGTATCTGCAGGCCCTGCTGCCTTGAATGCCCCACTGAAATGAGCCGCCTTCCCCTGCAGCAGACCCGCTACAACAGTGCTCAGGTGGCCGTGGCCCGCGGCATGGCCGCGGCGTTCGGGGGCAGCTGGCGGGCCTTCAGTCTGCAGTGGCTGGCCCTGCTGCTTGGTTTTTATCTGGGCTCGAACCTGACGTCGTTTGTGATGGTGCGCATCCCGGGTGGCAGGCCCAGCACGGTGCTGCTCATGGTGCTGCTGGTCGAGCTGCTGATCAGGCTGCGGACCCGGGTGGTGCGCGATCGTCCGCCACTGGGGTGGGTGATCTGCGACAACCTCCGCATCGGAGCGGTGTATGCCGTGGTGCTCGAAGCCTTCAAACTCGGCACCTGAGCACGCGGTGCAGCCAGCGATCGATCAACACCTGCTGCGGGGACTGGCGCTGCCGCTGGTGCGCGAGCTTGAACGCTGCTGCACCCGGGCAGCGGCTGCGCCACCGGTGCTGGCCCTGACGGCACCGGTGGGGGCAGGCAAAAGCACCCTCGCCAGGCAGTTGCAGCAACTGGCCGCTGCGCGCGGGATCCGCCTGGCCGTGGCCTCCATTGATGACGTCTATCGCCGCTGGCCTGAACGTGAGCAGCTGCTCTCGGGCAATCCCTTTGGGGTCAATCGGGTGCCGCCGGGAAGCCATGAGCCGGACCTGCTGGTTGAGGCCATTGCCGCCTGGCGCCAGAGCGGCGTGCTCAACCTGCCGCGCTTTGACAAGACCCTGCGGCACGGCCATGGCGATCGCCTGGCGCCTGTGGCGCAGCAGGCCGATGCTCTGTTGCTGGAAGGGTGGCTTGTGGGCTATGAACCCTGCGGCATCGACCGCATCAACGCCTGGCTTGTCTCGCAGCAGCGCTCGGCCAGCGACGCTGCGGTCCCAGCCCTCAGTGCGGCCGAACAAGCCTGGCTGCCCCACTGGGATGGTGCCCTGGCCGATTACCAGGAGCTCTGGCGCTGTTGCGCCGGGTTCTGGGTGCTGCAACCAGCCGATTGGTCAGCGGTGCTGCGCTGGCGGCTGCAGGCCGAAGCGCGGCAGCGCCGCACGCGTGGCACAGCCATGGACGCAGCTGCCATCAGGCGACTGGTGCGGGCCACCCTGGCTTCACTGCCCCCGGATCTCTACCAACCGGGTCTGCTGCGCAAAGCCAGGGCGGTGGCGACGCTCGATCAACGGCGCCGCTGCGTGCTGATCAGGACGCCCTGATCAGGCTTCTGCGTCGTCTTCGCTGATCGGGTAGACGAATCCCTGGGCGCGTCCGCTGAGCACGGCCTTGCCGATGGAGAGGGCTTTCTGGGCTGCCACTGCGGCTTTCGCCTTCCAATGGGCGTGGCGCTGGTTGCGCTTGCCTTTTGATGTTTTCTTCTTGGGAACAGCCATCCCGCCAACCGATATGCCAAACAGCAATCTTCTGCTGCCGCCTTGCCTTTCGTCAAATCGCTAAGCTCAAAGCAAAGCCAGATGCCTGTGGGCGCAAGCCTTTCTGCCGCTCCTTCGCCCTCGGACCAGCCGCAGCAGCCTGTTCAACCGCAACAGCCTGTTCAACCGCAACAGCCTGTGGCAAGCCCCCCCAGGACGGCTGAGCGGCCATCGCTCTGGCCGCAGCGTAAGCCTCAGCCGAGCTACAGCCAGCTGCTCAAGGATCTGAGACGCGGAAGCATTGAGGATCTGGAGCTCTCCCCGGCCCGCCGCGAGGTCAGCGTCCGCTACAAGGACGGCCAGCGCGCCCAGGTGAGCGTCTTCAACAACGATCAGGTGCTGTTGCGCACGGCGCAGCAGCACCGGGTCCCTCTGACCGTGCGCGATGACAGCCGCGACAGCGCCACAGCCTCATTGGTGGCCAATGGTCTGTTGGTGCTGCTGCTGTTGCTCGGTCTGGGGCTGTTGCTCAAGCGCTCAGCCCAGGTTGCCAACAAGGCCCTGGGGTTTGGCCGATCGCAGCCGCGTGTGCAGGAGGACACCGCAGCTCCGGTCCACTTTGAAGATGTGGCGGGCATCGCCGAGGCCAAAGACGAGCTCGCGGAAGTCGTCACCTTCCTGAAGTCGCCGGAGCGTTACACCGCTGTCGGCGCCAAGATTCCCAAGGGTGTGCTGCTGGTGGGCCCCCCGGGCACCGGCAAGACCCTGCTGGCCCGGGCCATTGCCGGCGAGGCGGGGGTGCCGTTCTTTTCGATGGCCGCCTCCGAATTTGTGGAGCTGTTTGTGGGCGTCGGTGCCAGCCGCGTGCGCGATCTGTTCCGCAAGGCCAAAGCCAAAGCACCGTGCATCATCTTCATCGACGAAATCGACGCTGTCGGCAGGCAGCGCGGTGCGGGCATCGGCGGTGGCAACGACGAACGGGAGCAGACCCTCAACCAGCTGCTCACCGAGATGGATGGATTTGAGGACAACTCAGGGGTGATCCTGCTGGCGGCCACGAACCGTCCCGATGTGCTCGATGCGGCCCTGATGCGACCAGGGCGCTTTGACCGGCGCATCACGGTTGATCTGCCGGATCGCCGCGGCCGCGAGGAGATCCTGGCGGTCCATGCACGCACCCGGCCACTGGCGCCAAGCGTCAATTTGGCTGATTGGGCTTCGCGCACGCCCGGTTTTTCGGGGGCCGATCTGGCCAACCTGCTCAATGAAGCGGCGATCCTGACGGCGCGCCGCCAGCACCAGCAGATCGATGACGCTGCGCTCACCGATGCGCTCGAGCGCATCACCATGGGCCTCAGCGCCGCCCCCCTGCAGGACAGCGCCAAGAAGCGTCTGATTGCCTACCACGAGATCGGCCATGCCCTGGTCACCACCCTGGAGCCAGCGGCCGATCAGCTCGACAAGGTCACCCTGTTGCCCCGCGCCGGTGGTGTGGGCGGTTTTGCCCGCACCCTGCCCGATGAAGAGGTGCTTGATTCAGGCCTCATCACCCGCGCCTTTCTCAAGGCGCGGCTGGTGGTGGCGCTGGCGGGCCGGGCTGCTGAGCTTGTCGTCTTTGGCCCCAGTGAGGTGACCCAGGGAGCAGCCGGTGATCTTGATCTGGTGGGCCGCATCTGCCGCGAGATGGTTACCCGCTACGGCTTTTCGAGCCTGGGGCCGGTGGCGTTTGAGAGTGAAACCGGTGAGGTGTTTCTGGGCCGTGACTGGCTGCGGGGTGAGGCGCCCTACTCCGAGCAGACCGGTCGTCGCATCGACGCCCAGGTCAGGCAGCTGGCCAGCGCAGCGCTCGATCAGGCCGTGGCTCTGCTTGAGCCCAGGCGGGTGCTGATGGATCAGCTCGTTGAGGTGCTGATTCAGGACGAAACAATCGAGGGCGATCGCTTTCGCGCGCTTGTCGAGGCCCACGAAGCGGGCCCCAGGCGTCAGCTTGCTGCCGTGGGCGCCTGAGCGGCTTCAGCCGATAAAGCGAATGTCGAGGCTGCGCAGGTAGGTGTGCAGACCGGCGTCCTGGATCGGCAGCAGATAGGCGGGCGCTCCGCTTTCGTTGACGTGGGCGTGCCAGTGCCCAGGGGGGGTGATGAACGCCCCGCCGGCTTGCCAGTCGATGCGCTCAGGGTTGTGGATGCTGCCGTCGGCCTTGAGTTCAGTGCCCACCAGCGTGTAGCAACCGCTCTGGCACGCCACGATCAGATCGAGGGCCACCGACTGATGCCGGTGTGGAGGCTGTGTTGCACCGGCCGGCACCATGCCATACATGGCCCACAGCACATGGGTGACCGTGCGCGTGGCCGCCAGATCGCTGTTCGCCAGCAGCAGGCTCAGGCGGTTGCTGCGCGCGCTGCTGGGATCGGCGGCCAGGGCCTGCAGTTCCGACTGCAGCCACGCCGCTGGGTAGTGGGTGGCCTCAAAGCGCGGACGGCTCGGTTCGACGCCCAGATAGTGCAGCAGTGGTGCGTCGTGCACCCAATAGAGAACGCTGGTTTCCGCTGCCTCCAGCAGTGGATCAGCGCCTGCCGGCAGCACAAACAGATCGCCCGCCGCCCAGTTCAGCGACGTGGCAGCGCAGTTGCCCTGCGCCCCGCGATGGCACAGGCCCCGGCCCGAAAGTACGAAAAACAGCGAACTGGTGGCTGAGGCGGCGGCCTTGACCCCTTCGCCGCCGGCAATGCGGATGTAGTGGGCCGCTAGGGCAGGACTGGTGGCCGGGCCCTCAGCCCCCAGCTCAGCGCTCAAATCCAGTGGGATCACGCCGCTCGGACCGCTGGCATGCAGCTCAGGGCCCCACTGGCGGTAGGGAATCGGGTCACTGAGGCCCTTGCGCACCGGATTGGCGGCTTGCCGGTAATCGAACAGCTGGGCCTTGCTGGCAGCAGGTGCCTGGGTCATGGAATCTGCTGACGGGAGGACACGGTCAAACCTGGACTCTGAGCCTATTGAGCCTGAAGCCTCTGTTGCTGTCTGCAGCAACGCCGACCTTCAGCCGCCTGCCACCGCGGGCACGATGCTCACCTCATCGCCAGGGGAGAGGGGAGTGCTCTGGTTGTCGAGAAAGCGGATGTCCTCGCTGTTCACGTAGATGTTGAGAAAACGGCGCAGCTTGCCGTTCTCATCACACAGCCGAGCCTTGAAACCGGGGAAACGGCCATCGAGGGCGTCGATCAGCGCATCAATGCTGCTGGCCTCCAGTGAGACGCTGGCCTCATCGTTGGTGAACTTCTGCAGCGGGGTCGGAATCAGAACCTGAACGGCCATGGCGGGAGTGGTGGAAGGCGAAAAATGGGGATCAACAGTGGCAGCCAGGCTGCCTAGTGGGCGTGCTGGGCTTGCTGCCAGGCCTGCTTGAAGCTCTCGAGCTGGGCGTCAATCAGGTACGGCTCGCCGATCGCCGGCGCCACGGCCTCGGTGGTCTTGAGACCGTTGCCTGTGATGTAGGCCACCGTCGTTTCCTCAGGATTGATCTGGCCAGCCTCAACAAGCTTTTTGAGCACGGCGATCGTGGTGCCCCCAGCCGTTTCTGTGAACACCCCTTCGGTTTCGGCCAGCAGTTTGATGCCGTCAATGATCTCGGCATCATTGACGGCGGCGATCTGGCCGCCGGTGCGGTTGGCGATGTCGATGGCATAGGGGCCATCGGCCGGGTTGCCGATGGCGATCGACTTGGCAATGGTGTTGGGCTTCACCGGGGTGATGAAGTCACGGCCTTCGGCAAAGGCCTGGGCGATCGGGCTGCACCCCTCGGCCTGGGCGCCACTGAAGCGCACGGGCTTCTCGTCGACGAGCCCGACCTTGATGAACTCATCAAAACCCTTGCGGATCTTGGTGAACAGGGAGCCCGACGCCAGGGGCGCCACGATGTGATCGGGGAGCTGCCAGCCCAGTTGCTCGATCACCTCGTAGCCCAGGGTCTTGGAGCCCTCGGAGTAATAGGGCCGCAGGTTGATGTTGACGAAGCCCCAGCCGAAGGTGTTGGCCACCTCAGAGCACAGCCGGTTGACCTGGTCGTAGTTGCCCCGCACCGCCATCAAGGTGGGGTTGTAGATCAGGGTGCCGAGCACCTTGCCCAGTTCCAGATCACTGGGAATGAACACGCAGCACTCAAGCCCGGCATGGGCGGCGATCGCAGCGGTGGAGTTGGCCAGGTTGCCGGTCGAGGCGCAGCTGACCGTGCTGAAGCCAAGCTCGCGGGCACGGGTCAGGGCCACCGACACGACGCGGTCCTTGAACGACAGGGTGGGCATGTTCACCCCATCGTTCTTGATGTAGAGGCTTTTGAGCCCCAGGCGTTTGGCCAGGTTGTTGGCCTTGAGCAGCGGTGTGAAGCCGGTGCCCACATCGATCGGGTCGCCGGCGATCGGCAGAAAGTCGCGGTAGCGCCAGATCGATGCCGGCCCGGCTTCGATGGTGGCGCGGCTGACCCGGGCCTTGATCGCCTCGTAGTCGTAGACGACCTCAAGCGGGCCAAAGCAGACGTCTTCGCAGACATGGCGAGCGCCGGCTTCATACGGGTGGCCGCATTCCTTGCAGCGCAGGCCGGTGAAGGTGGGTCCAGTCGTGGGAGAGCAGGCGAGTGTGGCGGTCAACGGCTTCTCCAGCGCTGGCTGGAGGCTAACAGCGATCCGAAGGACACTCTTGAATACCCGATTTATTAGATCGGGTATAGAGACCCTGCGCTGCCACTTGTCGTCTCTGGTGTGCCCTCTAGCTTCGGGCGATGAAGCGTTCGGCTGCCTCAGCTCCGTTCAAGCCGGGCTTGGCTCTGCGTGCCTTGCTGCTCTCGGGCGTGCTGCTGGTGGCGGTTGTGCTGGCCTCCCGGCTCACCATCGAGTGGCTCTGGTTTTCCGAGTTCGGTGCCCAGGGCATGCTGCTGCGCCGCTGGTTGCTGCAGATCGTGGCGTTTGCCCTGGTGATGGGGCTGGGTGTGCCCTTGCAGCTTCAGCAGTTGCAGCGCTGCTGGCGGCTGCGCCAACAGAGTGGCAGCAAGCAGCTGCCCACCAGCCCGTTGTTGCGCCTGGGACCCTGGCCGCTGTCGGCTGTGCTTGTGGCGCTGCTGGCCCTGCTGGCTGTGGGGCTGTCCTTTCTATGGGTTCAGGCGCGGGGGCTGATCGCTGAACCGTTCAGCGGTCAGGTGATCACGGGCCTGGCCGGTGTGCGTGACCTGCCACTGGCTCTGGTGCTGGGCCTGGCCGTGGTGCTGCTGCCGGCGCTGTTGCTGGCACCGCTGATCAGCCTGCGCATCATTCTGGCTGCGGCCCTGGCCGCTTCGGCCACGGCCCTGGCGCGGGGGTGGAGTTTCTGGCTGCCGGCGCTGCTGGCGGTCCCCTTTGGCAAGGGGGATCCGCTCACGGGCCTCGACATCAGCTTCACGGTGCTGCAGCTGCCGGCCCTGCGTCTGATCCTCAGCGTGCTGTGCGCCCAGGCGGTGGTGGGTCTGGCGGGCTGTCTTTGGCTCACCCTCACTGAAGGCAGCAGCCTCAGTGAGTTGCGCTATGGCGGCCTGAGCCGCGATCAGCAGCGGGTGCTGCAGCCCCAGCTGGCGGTGCTGGCTCTGGTGCTCGCCTGCAGCAATGCCCTGGCGCCCTTTGACCTGATGGTGCAGGGCAGCGGGGTGGCCAGTGGTGCCGGCTGGGTTGATCTGCACGTGCGCCTGCCGCTGCGCCTGCTGCTGGCCGTTCTGTTGCTGCTGTGCTCACTGGCCCTGGTGGTGCCCTGGGGCCGCACCTGGCTGCGCCGCGGCGTGCGCCTGCTGCTGGCGGCGGCGGCCCTGCTGCTGCCCGTGGCCGAGTTGATCGGGGCCCCGCTGTTGCAGCGCCTGTGGGTGCAACCGCGTGAGCTGGCGGTTGAGACGCCCTACCTGCGGCGCAGCATTGAGGCCACCCGTGATGCCTTTGGCCTCAGTGCCGTCAAAGAGACCAAACTTGACCCGAAGCAGCGCCTGAGTGCGGCTGATCTGCGCCTTGCGCAGGGCACGGTCGCCAGCATTCGCTTGTGGGACAGCCAGCCGTTGCTGGCCACCAACCGGCAGCTGCAGCAACTGCGTCTCTATTACCGCTTTGCGTCGGCGGCGGTTGATCGCTATGCGCTGCGCGGCGAATCAGCCCCCGCTGGCGCCCAGCAGGTGCTGATCGCCGCGCGCGAGCTCGACACCGGTGGCCTGCCCAAAGGGTCGGCCACCTGGCTCAACCGCCATCTGGTGTTCACCCACGGTTACGGCTTCACGGTGTCCTCGGTGAATGCCGCAGGACCTGACGGACTGCCGCTCTACTTCGTCAAGGATCTGGGGCGTGCCGGCCAGGTGCGCGGCATCCCGCAGCTGGGCATCGAAACGGCCCGCGTCAAGACGATGTTGCCGCTGGGCAGGCCGCGTCTGTACTTCAGCTCGGCCCAGGCGCCATACGCGATTGCCCCGACGCTGGTGCGCGAGTTTGATTTCCCGGACGGTGATCTCAACGTTTACACCCACTACGACGGCAAAGCCGGTATCGCCGTGGGTTCGTTGCCCCTGCGGCTGATGGCCTCGCTGTATCTGCACGAGCCGCGGCTGTTGAGCAGTGGTTCGCTGACGTCTGGCTCGCGCCTGTTGATTCGCCGGCAGGTCAATCAGCGCCTGGCTTCGCTGCTGCCCTTTCTGCGCTTTGAGAGCCAGCCCTATCTGGTGACCGTGCGCATCACAGACCAGCCCGGTTATTCGCCAGGCCAGCACCAGTACTGGATGCTCGATGGCTTCACCACCAGCAGCAGCTACCCCTACTCCGATGCCAACAAGGCCGGCATCCGCTACTTCCGCAACCCCGTCAAGGCTGTGGTCGATGCCTACGGCGGCAGGGTGTGGCTGTATGTGAGTGATCCCAGTGATCCGATTCTGCGCACCTGGCAGCGGGCGTTTCCCGATCTGTTCGAGCCCTTGAGTGCGATGCCGCGCGAGCTGCAGGCCCACATTCAGGTTCCCCAGAGCCAGTTCAGCATTCAGGCCGAGCGGCTGCTGCGCTACCACGTCACCGACGTGCGCACCTTCTACAACGGTGATGACGTCTGGTCGATTCCGCTGGAGATCTACGGCGAAAGCAACGTGCCGGTGCGGCCGTATCACGTCACGATCCAGCTGCCTGGCCAGAGCCGCCCGGAGTTCGTGCTGCTGTTGCCCTTTGCCCCCCTGAAACGCTCCAACATGGTGGGCTGGTTGGCGGCCCGCAACGACCAGCCCCACTACGGGCAGCTGCAGCTGGTGCGCTTTCCGCAGCAAAGGCTGTTGCTGGGCCCGCAGCAGGTGTCGGCGCTGATCGAGCAGGACCCGGTGATCAGCTATCAGTTCGGCCTGTGGAACCGGGTTGGTTCCCGCCTGGTTCACGGCAACCTGCTGGTGCTGCCGGTCGGCAACGGCATCCTCTACGTCGAGCCGATCTATCTGCAGTCGCGCAACAACGATATCCCCACCCTGGCGCGGGTGGTGGTCACCGATGGGGTGACCTTTGTGATGGAGCGCGACCTCAAGCGGGCCCTCGAGGTGCTCGTCAGCCGCTCCGCTGCAGCAGGGGCGCCGCCGCCTGGACCTGGCTCAGATCCTGAAGCGCTGCCCCAGAGGCCCCAGGGCTAAGTGCCACAGGCCTGCTGGCCATGAAAAAAGGGCCCCAGTGGGGCCCTTGCTGCTGCTGGTGTCGGCCTGAATCAGGCGGCGACAGCGGTCTTGGGGTCGAGCTCGCCCTTGGCGTAGAGGCCGGCGTAGTAGTTGATGTCGCGCTGCTTGATCTTGCTGGCGTTGCCGGCACACCAGAACTGCTGGTAGCGATCGAGGCAGACCTGCTTCATGTAGGCCCGGGCGGGCTTGTTGAAGTGGCGGGGATCGAAGTTGGCGGGATCCTTGGCGGCGGCTTCACGCACAGCGGCGGTGAAGGCGAGGCGGTTGTCGGTGTCGATGTTCACCTTGCGCACGCCGTTGCGGATGCCTTCCTGGATCTCTTCAACCGGCACGCCGTAGGTCTCGGGGATGGCGCCGCCGAACTTGTTGATCATGTCGAGCCACTCCTGGGGCACCGAGGAGGAGCCGTGCATCACCAGGTGGGTGTTGGGGATGGCCTTGTGGATCTCGGCGATGCGGCTGATGGCCAGCACTTCACCGGTGGGCTTGCGGGTGAACTTGTAGGCGCCGTGGCTGGTGCCGATGGCGATCGCCAGGGCGTCGACCTTGGTCTTGGCGACAAAGTCGGCGGCCTCTGCCGGGTCGGTCAGCAGCTGGCTGTGGTCGAGCTTGCCCTCGAAGCCGTGGCCGTCTTCGGCCTCGCCCATGCCGGTCTCCAGGGAGCCCAGGCAGCCCAGTTCACCCTCAACGCTCACGCCGATGGCGTGGGCCACATCCACCACTTCCTTGGTGACGGCCACGTTGTACTCGTAGCTGGCCGGGGTCTTGGCGTCGGCCATCAGCGAGCCGTCCATCATCACCGAGGTGAAGCCGTTGGCAGCGGCGCCAAAGCAGGTGGCGGGGCTGTTGCCGTGGTCCTGGTGCATCACCACGGGGATGTCCGGATAGGTCTCGACAGCGGCCAGGATCAGGTGGCGCAGGAAGTTCTCACCGGCGTACTGACGGGCGCCGCGGGAGGCCTGCAGGATCACCGGGGAGTCGGTTTCGTAGGCCGCCTCCATGATCGACTGCACCTGCTCCAGGTTGTTGACGTTGAAGGCAGGGATGCCGTAGCCGTTCTCGGCAGCGTGATCGAGCAGCAGGCGAAGCGGTACGAGCGCCATGGGAAATCCTTGTGAAGGGGCGGAATGGGGAGCAGACGGGCAGTCGGGCATGAAACCCGGTCTGCGGGGGAGTTTACGGGATGCTGATCAAGGGCCTGTTCGCTTCGGATGCCCCGGGGTCGGCAGACGCGGTGCAGCACTGCAGCAAAAAGCCCCACCCGGATTCCGGGCGGGGCGCTGAAGCGTCGGGGCCGAAGCCCCGCAGGCTCAATCGATCAACTGTTGCCGGCGCAGCGACTGAACGGAATAGCCGTTCTGCTTGGCGGCGCGACGGGCTTCTTCAGCCTGACGGGCCATCTGCTTGGCAGTGGTGATGGACATGGAAGTGCCTCCGTGGTGATCCGGTTGATGCCGGGTGGATGGCGCGTTGCTTCGGGGGCAGCCCTACTTCCACCGCCGGCGGCGAACCACCGGGGCCAACGATGCACAAACCGTAGCGATTGCTACGAGGCGTTGGTGTTTGCAGTGATACCGGCCTGCGTGGTGCGGCTCACGCGGCAGGTGCGGATTGCCGAGCCTGGTCGCAGCAGCGCTGGCTGCTGAGGGCCTCCAGCAGGCCCGGCACCATGGGCCGACGCGCGTGGATCGCCTGGGCCCACCAGCCGTGCAGCCGCTCGACCGGGGCGATGCGCCCATCGCCCCAGCTGCGGCGGAACGCCAGCTGTGGATCGGCAGCCACGGGGCGCAGCGGTTCACCAGGACGCGCCATCCACAGACCGAAACCATGCACATAATCGGCCTGGTTGTCGGAGCCGAGCACCAGGGTCGCCTCGCTGCCGTAGAGCTCAAGCCAGCAGCCGCGGCCGGCGCGGGTGACGCTGGCCAGGTTCATCTGGGCGGGCACCACTGCCCCAGCGGGGCCCTGCAGCTGCAGCTGAATCAGGGCGATGTCCTCGGCATCGACGCGGCGCAGCTGGCCGCCGGCCGGTTCTGGGCGCTGGGCTATGGCGGTGCTCAGCTGCGCGCTCAAGCCCAGGGTGGGTCCCACCAGCCAGTGCAGCATGTCGAAGGCGTGGGTGCCCAGGGCGCCCAGCACGCCGCCCCCAGCGGCGCTGCTCGAATACCAGCTCCAGGGGCGGCTGGCGTCGGCCCGGCTGGACATCAGCCAGTCGAGTTTCACCAGCCATGGTTGGCCCAGCACGCCCTGCTGCAGCAGCGCCGCCAGTTGCTGAAACTGCGGCACGGCGCGGTATTCGAAATCGACGGCCACGCACAGACCCCGAGCCAGAGCCAGCCGCTGCAGCTCGGCCACCTCGCCGGCATCCAGGCCGACGGGCTTTTCGAGCATCAGGTGCTTGCCAGCGTTGAGGGCGGCGCTGGCCAGCGCAAAGCGCGGCTGCGGCGGTGTGGCGATGACCAGCGCCTCGATCTGCGGATCGGCCAGCAGCGCCTCGAAATCGCAGAAGCCCCGCAGGCCATGGGCTGCAGCTGCAGCATCAACCCGCTCGCGGCGTGGGTGCCACAGGGCCACCGGCTGCCAATGGGGTGAAGCCCTGAGGGCTTCGAGGTGCACGGTTTCGCCGAAACCGAGGCCGGCGATCGCGACGCGCAACGGGGCTGAGTCGCTCATGAGCTGGGCCTGTGGATCGGCTCACCAGGGCTGACGCTCTGCGCCAACCCGGCAGCGGCGCAACTGCTTTGCAGAACGTCGGCGATCAGGCCATCGCCTGCCACCGGTTGCCATTGGGCCCCCCATTGGGGCAGGCCATTGATCGAGGTGTCGCGGTAGAGCGCCTGGCCGCAGTCAAGCTCCATCACATACAACGTTCCCGGCAGGCGCGGCTTGGGCTCGCCGCCTTCGGCAGAGCGGTCTGCCGCCGCCGGCTGAAACCGGCTCAACACGTTCAGCGTGCCGCTGCTGTTGAGCCGCAGGCTGCCCTGGTCCCACCACTGCCGGCCAGCCTCCGTTGGGGCGACCTCAATCCAGTTGACCGGCCCAGCCAGCACCCGATCAGGCAGGCACAGTGCAACCGTCATGGCCAGAGCGATCTGCAGTGCGGCGGCAAGCAGGCGCCTCATGCCGGTTGCAGGCTGGGGCAACCATGCAGCTTGAGCAGGGAGGCCAGGGTGCTGCGCAGTTCGGGCCTCGGCACGATCAGATCGACGAAACCATGATCCCGCAGGTATTCGGAGGTCTGGAAGTCGTCAGGCAGTTTTTCGCGCAGCGTCTGCTCGATCACCCGGCGGCCGGCAAAGCCGATCAGCGCCTTGGGTTCGGCCAGGATGAGATCACCCAGCATCGCGAAGCTCGCGGTGACACCGCCGGTGGTCGGGTGGGTCAGCAGGGGCATGTAGAGCAGCCCTGCGTCGCGGTGCAGCTGCAGTGCCCCCGAGATCTTGGCCATCTGCATGAGGCTGAGCATGCCCTCCTGCATGCGCGCCCCGCCCGAGGCACAGACGATCAGCACCGGCAGGCGGCGCTCGGTGGCGATTTCGATCAGCCGGGTGAGCTTTTCACCCACGACCGATCCCATCGAGCCGCCCATGAAGCGAAAATCCATCACCCCCAGGGCGAGCGGGTGGCCTTCGACGCGGCACAGACCGGTGATGACAGCGTCGATCAGGCCGCTGCTGCGCTGGCTGTCGCGAATGCGATCGGCGTAACTGCGCCGATCCTTGAAGGCGAGGGGATCGGTCGGGGCCAGCGTGCTGTCAAGAGCTTCAAAGCTGCCGGGATCGGCCAGCTGCTCGATCCGCTCGTCGCTGAAGATGCGGTGGTGGTAGCCGCAGCCCTTGCAGACGCTGGCATTGGCAAGCAGGTCTTTGCGGTAGACCACCAACGCGCATTCGGGGCATTTGCTCCAGAGCCCATCGCCCTCATCCACATCCTGGGTGTTGCGCAGCGTCGGTGTGGTCTTGCGGCGGTCGGCAAACCAGTCGAACAGCGACATGGATCCTGGGGCTCCGAGGGGATCTGATCTCTCGTTGTGGGAGATGCCCCATTTAAGGATCCATGGGGCAGCGATCCAGCCCGGGCCCCCTGGCGGCTCAGAACGGCAGCAGGCCAGCCCAGAACCCATTGCCCAGCAGCCAGACACAGGCGCCGCCCAGGGCCAGAAACGGTCCGAATGGAAACGGTTCACCGGCGGCCAGGCGTCCGCTCAACCGAGCGGCAAGGCCCACCACCGCCCCGCTGAACACCGCCAGCAGCACCGCCAGCCCCAGCCCTGTGAGCCCGAGCCAGGCACCGAGGAGCGCGGCGAGCTTGGCATCGCCCAGGCCAAGCGCCGGTTTGCCCATGATCCGTTCGGCGATGGTGCTCGTGGCCTCAAAGCCCAGCAACCCAGCACCCGCCGCCAGCAGGTGGTGCAGCACCAGCTCCCTGGCCGTGGCCGGGTCCTGTTGCACGCCGAGCAGGCCCGTGCACAGCAGGCCCAGCAACAGCCCATAGCGGCAGAGGGGTTCGGGCAGCCACAGGTGATCGAGATCGATCAGCACCAGTGGAATCAGCCAGCTCATCAGCAGCCAACCTGCTCC
>VGQS01000003.1 GCA_016882285.1 Cyanobacteria bacterium K_DeepCast_35m_m2_155
CCTCACGAAAACTTCGTCTTCCCTGAAGAGGTACTGCCCCGTGGAAACGCCCTTTAATTCCGGATTGATTTCGGTCGGGGGTAAGGACCTCGACTCAACGGGTTATGCCTGGTGGGCCGGTAACGCCCGCCTGATCAACCTCTCGGGCCGCCTGCTGGGCGCCCACGTCGCCCACGCCGGTCTGATGGTGTTCTGGGCCGGCGCCATGATGCTGTTTGAGGTGAGCCACTTCACCTTCGACAAGCCCATGTATGAGCAGGGCCTGATCTGCATGCCCCACGTGGCCACCCTGGGCTACGGCGTGGGACCCGGCGGTGAGGTCACCGACCTCTACCCCTTCTTCGTGGTCGGTGTGTTGCACCTGATCAGCTCGGCCGTGCTCGGTCTGGGCGGTCTGTACCACGCCATCCGCGGCCCAGAGATCCTGGAGAACTACTCCTCGTTCTTCTCCCAGGACTGGCGCGACAAGAACCAGATGACCAACATCATTGGTTATCACCTGATTCTTCTGGGTGTGGGCGCCCTGCTGCTGGTCTTCAAGGCCATGTTCTTCGGCGGCGTCTACGACACCTGGGCCCCCGGTGGTGGTGACGTTCGCCTGATCACCAACCCCACCCTTGATCCCGGTGTGATCTTCGGTTACCTGGGCCGCGCCCCCTTCGGCGGCGAGGGCTGGATCATCGGGGTCAACTCGATGGAAGACATCATCGGCGGCCACATCTGGGTCGGCCTGATCTGCATCTTCGGTGGCATCTGGCACGCCGTCACCAAGCCCTTCGGCTGGGTGCGCCGCGCCTTCATCTGGAACGGTGAGGCCTACCTGAGCTACAGCCTCGGCGCCCTGAGCCTGATGAGCTTCGTGGCCTCGGCCTACATCTGGTTCAACAACACCGCCTATCCCTCGGAGTTCTACGGCCCCACCAACGCCGAAGCCTCCCAGGCCCAGAGCTTCACCTTCCTGGTGCGCGACCAGCGCCTGGGCGCCAACATCGGTTCGGCCATGGGCCCCACCGGTCTAGGTAAGTACCTGATGCGCTCACCCACCGGTGAGATCATCTTCGGTGGTGAAACCATGCGTTTCTGGGACTTCCGTGGTCCCTGGCTGGAGCCCCTGCGCGGCCCCAACGGCCTGAGCCTCGACAAGCTCCAGAACGACATTCAGCCCTGGCAGGTGCGCCGCGCTGCTGAGTACATGACCCATGCCCCCAACGCGTCTCTGAACTCGGTGGGCGGCATCATCACCGAGCCCAACTCGGTGAACTTTGTGAACATCCGCCAGTGGCTGGCTGCGACCCAGTTCGTGCTCGCCTTCTTCTTCCTGGTGGGTCACCTCTGGCACGCCGGCCGCGCCCGCGCTGCTGCTGCCGGTTTTGAGAAGGGCATCGACCGTCAGGCCGAGCCCACCCTGGCCATGCCAGATCTCGACTGATCCACTGCGATCAACAGGAGACCCCAAGCCCTCGCTGCAAAGCGGGGGCTTTTTTGTTGTTGATGACGGCGGCCGGCCCAGGCGCAGGAGCTTGATCAGAATTCAGGACAACGTTCAACACGTTCTGCGATGGATCAGCGCCACCCCTTTGGCATCAAGGTTTCTCTGCTGGCTCTGCTGCTGAGCGGGACTCCGGCGCTGGCGATTCCCAATCCCTACCCATCGCCGTACGCGCAGCCGATGCCGGGGCAGACGCTGCTGTTCCCCTCGGCCGGGGTGGTCTGCGACCAACCCGCCCAACGCTGCTTCGACAGCATGGGGCTCTCGCTGGGGCTCACTCGCCAATACTTCGGTGCCTTCGCTGAGCAGAACGCGCAACGCGACCTGGGCGGACGGCGTCCTGCCGCCGTGTTCAGTCTCAGCAACGGCAGCCGCTGCGACGTGCGGCAGCTCACCTGCTGGAGCGGCAATGACTTTGGTCAACCCAGCATCAACCGCCAACTCACCAGCCAGTTGTTTGGCGGTATGCCCGGACCGAATCCTGACCCGTCGCCGCAGCCCGCACCAAGCGGTTACACAGGGCAATGCAGGCTGATGCGCGGCATCAGCAACGTGTTCAACGGTGCCTGTGCCCTCAATGAGGAGCGGCAGGGTTACCAGCCGCGTTTTGAGGTGCAGTTTCAGAACGGCCCGCGTTACGTCTTTGAGCAAAGCGGCGGTGGCTATCAGATCGCCGATGGGATGGGCGGGCGCTGGCCGGTGCAGTTCAGCGACAACGGCCGCAGCGGGCAGTTCCGCTGGGCTGACATGGTGCTCCAGGTCACCCAGAACAACTACCGCCCCGAAAGCAACCCCAATGCACGCATGGGACGCGCGATCGGCAACCTACTGATCGATCTGTTCAACTAAGCCAGCGGCTCAAGCGAGCACGCTCAGGCCTGTCGCCCAGGCAACACCAAGCTCCAGCAGCAGGGGAACTGTCTTTCGCAACAGATCAGAAGCTGAGATTGATCACGTTGTGCCCCTTTGGAGCCGATGGCTTTTTGAACTCGAGCGGGAGTGCTTCATCATCGGCAATCTCCACGCTGTAGCGAGCCGAGGCCGCCTGAAGATGCGCCTGCTCAGCGGTCAGGCCGAGATCGGCCGGGGGGAGAGCCGTCGAGAGCATGATCGGCTCCATGGCGGAGGCGTTCAGGGTGAGTCCGCTACCGACAAAGAGTCCGCAGGCAGCCGCAAGCGCAAAGGTCTTCATGGCCAGATGTATGAGGAGAGCCTTGTCTTCGCCTTAGCTACGGCGAAAGAGACATGGCAACTGGGTTGTTAACACTCTGCTGATAACCAACAGCGCAACAGCGGCAGGCTCAATCCGATCACGTTGGAGAAGCAGCCATCGAGGCGCTCGACCAGCGCTCCACCGCGCCCTTCTAGAGCGAAGCCGCCCGCGCACTGCAACGGCTCGCCAGTGGCCACATAGGCCTCGATCTCCGCATCGGTGAGATCGGCAAACAGCACCCGCGTGGTGACCGCGGTGACCCGCTCTCCGCCTCCGGGTGACAGCAGGGCATGGCCGGTGTGCAGCTCCCCCCAGCGGCCCCGCATCCGCTGCCACCTGGCGATGGCCTCCGCTGCGTCAGCCGGTTTGCCAAACACCTGCCCCTCAAAGGCCAAGACCGAGTCGCAGCCCAGCACCGCTGCGATCTCTGGAGCAAGCCCGCCCTGCAGCACCGCAGCCGCCTTGGCGCGGGCCAGCAGTTGCACCAGCTGGACTGGATCGGGATGGCCGATGGCCTCTTCATCGACGCCACTGACCTGCACGCGATGGGGAATGGCGGCCTGCTCAAGCAGCCGGCGCCGGGCAGGCGAGGCAGAAGCCAGCAGCAGCATGGCGCCAAGGGGAGATCGCAAGCATGAGAATGGCAGCACCAGGCCGTTCTGTGTGACCACCGCTGCCCCAACAAGCGCGGATCCGCGTGCGCTCAGACGCGCCCGCAGGGCCGTGCAATGCCTGCCGTTCAGGCTGGCCTTCTACCAGGAGCTCGAGCGCGGCGCCCTCAGCAGCAGCCAGCTGCACGCGCGAAGCGACTGGCAGCACCTGTGCCGCAGACGCCTGGGCAGCCGCCGCTGCGAAGACCTGTTCATCTGGCTGATCCAGCTGGGCGTGCTGCGCCGCGAGGTCGACGGCCAGGGCCTCACCGAGCGGGTGCGGCTCACGCCCCTGGGCCGCGAGGTACTGGAGCCCTGGCCCCTCGACATTCCTGCGGCCACGCCATGGCAGCACCTGCACCACTGGCTGGGGCGGCACCGGCCGAGGCTGTGAGCAGTACGTTCAAGTGATGAGGCCTCAACACCCTGTTAAAGGCCCCATGTGCTCTTCCACCCAAGCGCGGCATGGCCTATGCGCTTGTTGCCATCCAGGAAGGCATGGTTCTGGATCAATGAAAAACCCAGACAGGCAACCTGATCCACCAGGGTCGGATACAACTGCTCCCCAGCAAATGTTTGCCTGGGCTGGGCCAGGGCAGCTTCCAGTAGACCCAGATCTCTGACGCCGTGCAGACCTCCGCTCTCCTCGATCAACCGTCGTTGAAGCTCAAGCACCTCTGCCAAGGACAGCCAGCGCATTACGCGAGCCGCTGATAGAGCTCCTTGTTTTTTGCAAGGACTCGCTGGGCCGCAGCCTCAAAGGCAGCGTCGTGCAGAGCGAGTAGGTCGCGCACCGCTGCTGCAGCGAGGTCCGTCTCACTGACCTGCAGCCGTTTGGCAGCAGCAGAGAGGGCTTGTGCTTGCTGATCGCTGAGCTCAATCGCAATCGTCATACCTCCACCCTGTCAACGTGCTGAGCTCCACCTTGGCACGACTGCGCTGGAACAGCAGGTGAACCACTCGCCAAGGAGAATGCAGCCATTGCTCTGAGTCATTTCAACTGTCTCTGCCGCATCCCACCCCTCTGATGGTGCTGGGCACCAGCAGCGGTGCCGGTAAGTCATTGATGACGGCGGCGCTGTGCCGGGTGCTGCGGCGCCGCGGCGAAACGCCGCTGCCCTTCAAGGGACAGAACATGAGCAACAACGCCTGGGTCGACCCCGATGGTGGGGAAATGGCCTACTCCCAGGCGCTGCAGGCCTGGGCGGCGGGCCTGGAGCCCCAATGCGCCATGAACCCGGTGCTGCTCAAACCCCAGGGGGATTCCACCAGCGAGGTGATTCACCTGGGCCAATCGGTCGGCAGTGCCCGCGCCGAGCACTACTACCGCGACTGGTTTCGCCCTGGCTGGGCGGCGATCCGCCAGGGGCTGAGCGAGCTGCAATCAGCCCATCCCGGCGGGAGGCTGGTGCTCGAGGGGGCGGGATCGCCGGTGGAGGTGAACCTGCAGCCGCGCGATCTCACCAACCTGCGGCTGGCCCAGTACCTGCGGGCCCGCTGCATCCTGGTGGCCGACATCGAGCGCGGCGGGGTGTTTGCCCAGCTGGTGGGCACCCTGGCATTGCTGCGGCCTGTGGAGCGGCCCTTGATCAGCGGCCTGCTGATCAACCGCTTCCGCGGCCGGCGCGAACTGTTTGATGAGGGGCGCCGCTGGCTGGAAGCCAACACGGGCATCCCGGTGCTGGGGGTGATGCCCTGGCTCGATGAGCTGTTCCCCCCCGAAGACTCGCTCGATCTGCTTGAGCGCCGCGGCCGCAAACGCGGCGCCGAGCTCGAGATCGCCGTACTCAAGCTGCCCTCACTGAGCAACTTCTCCGATCTCGATCCGCTCGAAGCCGAACCCACCGTGCAGTTGCGCTGGGTGGCACCCGGCGAAGAGCTGGGAGCGCCGGATGCGGTGGTCGTGCCCGGCAGCAAACAGACCCTGAGGGATCTGGCAGCCCTGCAGCAGAGCGCTGCACTGTGCGGCGACCTGCAGCGCTTTACGGCAGGCGGGGGCCATGTCTTCGGGATCTGCGGCGGCATGCAGCTGCTGGGCCGTGAGCTGCATGACCCCGAGGGACTCGAAGGCAGCACTGGCCACAGCGGCAGCAGCGCCGGCCTTGATCTGCTGCCGTTGCGCACCGTGTTTGGCGGCAGCAAAGCCCTGCGCCAGCGCAGCAGCCAGGCGCTGTGGCCGGGTGAACCGCTGCCGATAGAGGGGTTTGAACTGCATCGCGGCAGTAGCACCCCGCTTGAAGCCTGCCAACCGCTGTGCAGTGAAAACGATCTGGGCTGGGTGCACGGCACGGTGGCCGGCACCTACCTGCACGCGGTGTTTGAAAGCGGCCCGTGGAGGCGGCGCTGGCTCAACCAGCTGCGCACGCGCAAGGGGTTGCCGTTACTGAGCGAACAGCAACCACACCACAGCCGTCAGCGCGAGGCACTGCTCGATCGCCTCGCCGATGCCTTCGAGCAACACGTGAACCTCGAGCCGTTGCTGAAGACGCCGTGAAAGACGTCGTGATCCACTGGCCGGGCGGACACACCAGCCGTTGCACCCCGGGCACAGATTGGCTGGCAGCAGCGCGCGAGGCGGGCTTTTCGATCCCAACGGGCTGCCTGGGCGGCAGCTGCGGGGCCTGCGAACTCGATGTCAATGGCACCACCATTCGCGCCTGCATCGCCACGGTGCCTGCGAGCAACAGCGGCGAGCTCACGGTGGAGTTGACCACTGATCCCTATTGGTGAACACCGGGATTGCCGCCCATGCGCTCAGCGCTGAATGAGCCCGCCGCCCAGCACCACCTCACCGGCGTAGAACACCGCCGCCTGACCGGGGGTGATCGAAAACTGCTCATCGGCAAACACAAGCCGGCAGCGGTGGGGCCGGCCCGCCGCCGCATCGACGTCAGCCGGCGCCAGAGGAGACAACTGCGCGGCAACGGCTGCACTGCGGTAGCGAACCTGTACCTCAACGTCGATGGGCTGCGCAGGCGGCTCGATCGACACCCAGTTGACCGCACCCACCACCGCCTCGCTGCAGGCCGCCTCGCTGCGGGGGGCCACGACCACCCGGTTCATGGCCCCGTCGAGCCGCACCACGTGCAAGGGCTCGCTCCAGGCCACACCGAGGCCCTTGCGCTGGCCGATCGTGAAGTGCTCGATGCCGTCATGGCTGCCCACCACGGTGCCATCGGCCAGCACGATCTCGCCGTCCCTGGGCGGCAGGTAAGCATCGAGGAAGGCCTTCATCGAGCCGTGATGATCGGCCAGGCAGAGGTCCTGACTCTCGGGTTTCTGCGCGGTGCGCAGGCCATGGCGCGCAGCCTCAAGGCGCGTGTCGGGCTTGGTCAGCTCCCCCAGCGGGAACACCAGCCGGCCCAGCACCGGCTGCGGCAGGTCATAGAGGAAATAGCTCTGGTCCTTGTGGGCATCGAGCCCGCGCAGCAGTTGGTGACGGCCGTTGTCGCTCTGCTCGCCGTGGCGCACCCGCGCGTAGTGGCCGGTGGCGATGCGCTCGATGCCGCGCTCGCGCTCGGCCCACTGCAGCATCGGGCCGAATTTGACCTCGCGGTTGCAGCGCGAGCAGGGCAACGGCGTGATGCCATCGCCGTAGCCCTGCACCAGAAAATCGACGATCTGCTGCTTGAAGTGCTCGCGGAAGTCGACCACGTGATGGGGCACGCCGAGTTGCTCACAGATGCCGGCCGCATCGACCAGCCCCTCGGCGCAGCAGGCCCCCTTGCCGCTCATCAGCCACAGGGTGAGCCCCTCAACCGACCAGCCCGCCTCCACCAGAAGTGCCGCCGTGAGCGAACTGTCGACCCCGCCCGAGAGCCCCACCGCCACCCGGTGCTCACCCGGCCAGGCGCGCAGGTGCTCCAGCACCACGGCGCCCGCGGCAGTGACGGCAGGTCCAGCGGTCAATGGAGCCAA
The DNA here is from genome assembly GCA_016882285.1 of Cyanobacteria bacterium K_DeepCast_35m_m2_155. Taxonomy (GTDB): domain Bacteria; phylum Cyanobacteriota; class Cyanobacteriia; order PCC-6307; family Cyanobiaceae; genus RGUW01. The sequence continues at coordinate 7,271 of VGQS01000003.1, forward strand.
GACAACGAGCCCAACGCAAACAGCGGCAAGTGCGGCACAAGTGGGCCGCCGCTTCCATCATGAAACCGAGAGATGCCGCGTTGCCTTGAACGCCCCCTGCTGGCCCGAGCGCGACAGCGCCCACCTGCTGGTCACAGGCGTCCAGATGGCCGCGCTCGAACACGAGCTCTTTGCCAGTGGGCTGCCGGTGGAGGCGCTCATGGAAAAAGCGGCCCTGGCGGTGGCAGCGGCGATCCAGGCCGACTGGGGCGAGCGGCTGGCCCGCCATGGCGCCGTGGTGCTGGCAGGGCCCGGCCACAACGGCGGCGACGGGCTGGTGGTCGCCCGCGAGCTGCATCTGGCCGGCATCGACGTGGCGATCTGGAGCCCGTTTGAGCGGCACAAGCCGCTCACAGCAGCTCACCTGAGCCATGCCCGGTGGCTGGGCATACCCGTTGAACAGGCAGCCCCCGACCCAGCGGGGCCGGCGCTGTGGATCGATGCCCTGTTCGGCATTGGCCAGAGCCGCCCCCTGGCTGAGCCCACCGCCAGCCTGCTGGAGCAGCGCCACAGGCTGACGCCGGGAGCTCTGGTGGCGATTGATGTACCCAGCGGGCTCGATGACACCAGCGGCGCGCCGCTGGGCGCGACCACAGCCATGGCTGCAACCACCTACACAATCGGCCTGATCAAACGCGGCCTGGTGCAGGACGGCGCCCTGGCCGCCGTCGGCCGGCTGCAGCGCATCGATCTGGGTCTGCCGGCGCCGCTGCTGCAAAACCTGGAAGCGGCGACGCCACTGGGGCTGTCTGCAGCCGACTGCGGCAGCGGCGTCGCGTTGTTACCGCCGCTGGATCCAGCAGCCAGCAAATACGAGCGCGGCCGGCTGCTGGTGATCGCCGGCAGTGACGCCTACCGCGGCGCCGCACTGCTGGCGCTGCTGGGCGCCGATGCCAGCGGCCTGGGCAGCCTGCGGGCTGCCCTGCCGCAGAGCCTGGCGGCGGGGCTGTGGCAGCAGCTGCCCCATGTGGTGCTGCAACGCCAGCTCAACTGCAGTGGTGAAGGTGCCCTGCGGCTCAGCGAGCTGGCCGCAAGCGATCTGGAGCGGCTTGATGCGGTGCTGCTGGGCCCCGGCATCGGTGCGCTGAAGCAGGGCGCCCACGGGGCAGAGGCCGAAGCTGCCGCCTGGGATCTGCTGCAGCGCTTCAGCGGGCTCTTGGTGCTCGATGCCGATGGCCTCAACCGCATCAACCCCGACTGGCTGCAGCAGCGCCGCGGCCCCAGCTGGATCACACCGCACCGGGGTGAATTTGCTCGGCTGTGGCCGCAGTGGGCTGAGCTGCCGCCGCTCGATGCCGCGCCACGGGCCGCCGCCGCCAGCGGAGCGGCGGTGCTGCTCAAAGGCGCGCGCAGCGTGATCGCCGCCCCCGACGGCCGCTGCTGGCAACTGCTCGAAGCGGCCCCCAGCAGCGCCCGCGCCGGCCTGGGAGACGTGTTGGCTGGCTATGTCTCTGCCCAGGGAGCCATGGCCCTGGCGAGCGGCGCGCACGGCGATGCGACAGGGCTGGCAGCGGCCGCCTGCGCCAATGCCTGGGCCGGCACCATGGCTGCCGGCAGCGGTAGCACGAGCCCAGCCGCCGTGGCCCAGCAGCTGGGTCAGCAACTGAGTCAGAAACGAAAAACAGAAGTGATTCTCAAATAACAGCAAAGCAACACAATCAAGAACACGTCAAATCGATTGCCGCGCAGTGGTTCTGGCGAAGCAACCCGAGAGCGACTCCGCGCAGTTTGTATTGATTTGCAATCCAAACCTAAAGCGTTGCTGAAAACACACCCATTCACAACAAACAAAAGAGATAGTCGTAGGCCACCACGGGAGTGGGCATGACTGCCTCAACGCTGCAAGGAAGTGACGGCACACGCCGCCGCGGCAGCGATCCGATCAGCTGGTACCTGGCCACCATTGGCCGCGAGCCCCTGCTCACCGCAGCCGAAGAGATCGAGCTGGGCAATCAGGTGCAGGCCATGATGCAGCTCACCGAGGCCGGCGAGCGCGAGTTCAGCGACCAGGAGCGCAAGAGCATTCGCATTGGCCGCCGTGCCAAGGCCCGCATGATGAAGGCCAACCTGCGCCTGGTGGTCAGCGTTGCCAAGAAGTACCAGGGCAAAGGCCTTGAACTGCTCGATCTGATTCAAGAAGGGTCGCTGGGCCTGGAGCGAGCGGTGGAAAAGTTCGACCCCACCCGCGGCTACAAGTTCTCGACCTACGCCTTCTGGTGGATCCGGCAGTCGATGACGCGGGCCATCGCCTGCCAGTCGCGCACGATTCGGCTGCCAGTGCATCTGGGCGAGCGGCTCAGCGCGATTCGCAAGGTGAGCCTGGATCTGGCCCACAAACTGGGCGCCATGCCGAGCCGCCGCGAGATCGCCGAAGCCATGAACATGCCCATGGACGAACTCGATGGGCTGCTGCGCCAGGCGCTGACCACCTCAAGCCTCGATGCCCCGGTCAATGGCGACGAGGGTCGCAGCTTTTTGGGTGATCTGATTGCCGACAATGCCGATGAAGAGCCGCTCGATCGGGTCGAGCGGGGCATTCATCAGGAACAACTGGGACGCTGGCTCAGCCACCTGAGCGAACAGGAACGGCATGTGCTGCAACTGCGCTTCGGGCTCGACGGCGAAGAGCGCCACACCCTGGCCGAAATCGGCCGCATGCTCGATGTCTCGCGCGAGCGCATCCGCCAGGTCGAGCTCAAGGCCCTGCGCAAGCTGCGCAACCTGACCCGCAGGCTGCCCAGCAACCTGTAGATCTGATCAGTCTTCAGCCCAGATGTAGCGAGTCAGCTCTGCGGGTTTGGGCTCAGGCGCAGCCAGAGCGAACTCGACGCAGTCGGCCACCTCGGCGTCGATCTCTTTGTCGATGGCGGTCAGCTCATCGGCGGTGGCGAGCCCCTGCTCGACCAACTGGCCAGCGAGCCGCTTGATGGGGTCACGCTTGGCCCAGAACTCCTTCTCGGCTTCGGCGCGCAGTTCGTCGGGGTCAGCCAGGGAGTGGCCGCGGTAGCGATAGGTGAGGCACTCGAGCAGGGTCGGTCCCTCGCCGGCGCGGGCGCGCTCGATTGCCCGCTGAGCAGCACCGCGCACCGCCAGCACATCCATGCCGTCGACCTCTTCGCCGGCCATGCCGAACGCAGCCGCCTTGCGCCAGATCTCAGGGTCGCTGGTGGCGCGGTTGTGGTCCATGCCGATGGCCCACTTGTTGTTCTCAACAACAAACAGGATCGGCAGCTTCCACAGCGCCGCCATGTTGAGGCATTCGTAGAACTGACCGATGTTGCAGGTGCCGTCGCCAAAGAAGGCCGCTGTCACCGCATCGCTGGAGGCATCGCCCAGGGCGTCACGCTTGTAGCGGCTGGTGAACGCCGCACCCAGGGCCACTGGAATGCCTTCACCGATGAAGGCATAGCCACCGAGCAGATGATGCTCTTTGGAGAACAGGTGCATCGAGCCGCCACGGCCCTTGCTGCACCCGGTCTCCTTACCGAACAGTTCGCTCATGACCTCGCGGGCCGGCACCCCTGCGCTCAGGGCATGCACGTGGTCGCGGTAGGTGCTGCAGAACCAGTCGTGCTGGGCTTTCATCGCCTTGATGACGCCCGTGCTGACGGCCTCCTGGCCGTTGTAGAGGTGCACGAAGCCAAACATCTTGCCGCGGTAGTACATCTCGGCGCACTTGTCTTCAAAGCGCCGCCCGAGAACCATGTCGCGGTAGAGCATCAGGCCCTCGTCGCGGCTGATCACCGCCGGGGCCGACGGATAGAGGTTCTCCAGTCGCTCGGCATGGGGGCCGGCCACATGGGTGGAATCGGCCGAGCAGGCGGGGGCACCAGAGGCGGCCGCGAGATCAGTGCTCATGTCTGCCTGGGTCATAGGGCAACTGTACGAGGTCCTTTCACAACTTCCGCGCAGGGGCAAGCCAAAACCGTTGACCCTGCTTACAGTCAGCGCCGAGATTGCGTCCAAGGTTGGAACTTCCGATCGATCACTTCCGGTTGCTCGGGGTGAGTCCAACCACCGATGCCCAGGCGGCGCTGCAGATGCTGCAGCTACGCCTCGATCGGGTGCCCAGTGACGGCTACAGCCTCGAAACCCTTGATGCGCGCGCCGAACTGCTGCGCAACAGCGCCGATCTGCTCTCAGATCTGGCGCGGCGGCAGCGTTACGAAAGCGATCTGACCGCCCTGGGCAGTGGCGGAGCTGTGATTCCAGCTCTCGACGTTCCCAGCAGCCTCGAGGTGGGTGGACTGCTGCTGCTGCTGGAAGCCGGCCAACCGCTCGAATGCTTTGAACTGGCCAGCCGCGCACTGCAGCCGCCGCGCGCACCGGCCCTGGGCAGCAGCCGCGAAAGCGATCTGACCTTGATCGCCGCCCAGGCGGTGTTGGCAGGGGCCGATGAACTGCAAAGCCAGCGCCGCTTTGAAGCCGCTGCCCAGCTGCTGCAACAGGGCCAGCAGCTGCTGCAGCGCACCGGCCAGCTGCCCCAACAGCGCCAGCAGCTCAGCGATGCCGTTGCCGCCATGGCCCCGTACCGGGTGCTCGATCTGTTGAGCCGCCCGCTGACGGCGACTGCCGAACGCGCCGAAGGCCTGCGCCTGCTGGCCGAGCTGGTGAGCAAGCGCGGCGGCCTCGATGGCCATGGCGATCAGCAGCTGAGCCGTGATGAATTTCAAACCTTCTTCAAACAGATCCGCAGCTTCCTGACGGTCCAGGAGCAGGTCGATCTGTTCACCAGTTGGGCTGACGGCTCACCGCTGGCCGACTTTTTGGCCACGACAGCCCTGACTGCTTCGGGCTTTGTGCAGCGCAAACCCGAGCGCATTGCCGCGGCACTGGCTCGGCTCGAGGCCAGCAGCCAGCGCGGCACCGAAACGCTCAAGGCCGCCCTGCAACTGCTGCTGGGCCAGGTGGAACTGGCGCAGCAAAGCTTTCAAAGCGGCGCCAGCCCAGAGCTGCTGAGCTGGGCCGCCCAGCAGAGCAGTGATCCACTGGCGCAGCTGTGCGCCTACTGCAGCGACTGGCTCACGCGCGACGTGCTGCCCGGCTACCGCGATCTGGAGGCCGATGCCGACCTGGACGCCTACTTTGCCGACCGCGACGTGCAGGCCTTCATCGAGGCCAAAGACCCAGGCGCCGCAGCCCCTGAGGCACCAACGTCAGTGGCGAGCAGCAATCCCTTCGAAGGGCTGTTCAGCAGCCTTGGCCTGCAGGGCAGCGAGGCTGCCAGCGCAGACGCGGTGTTGCAAAGCCCCCCGCCTGAAGCGCTCTTTGATGACGACGAGCTCGCTGAGCTGGACGCCTCTGCAGAGGACGAATCAGTCGGCTTTGCTCCGCCATGGCGCACTTGGCAGCTGCCGGCCTGGAGCCTGCCCCAGTGGCCCCACGAGCGCTGGAAGCAGGCTGCCGCCGTTGCGCTGGGCGCCGGGGTGCTGGCGGGCGCGGGTGCACTGATCGTGCGCCAGAGCTGGCGGGCGCCCCAAGCGCTGGTGGTGCAGCCCGCTGCCGTGCCCGCCCAACCAGCGGCCCCTGCAGCCCCTGTTGCCCCCGCGCAGGAGCTGCCGCTGAGCGCGGCTGAACCAAGCGATGGGCAGCTCAAGGCACTGCTCGAAGCCTGGCTCGCCGCCAAAGCTGCCGTGCTGGCCGGCCGCGACAGCACCCTGCCGCTGGCTGATCTAGCCCGCCCGAGCCAGGTGCAGCGGCTCGAGGCTGAGCGCAGCAGCGATGCGGCCCGCGGCGAGACCCAACGCGTTGAGGCCACGGTGAGCAGCTTTGAGGTGCTCGAGCGCAGCCCCAATCGCATCGCCGCGCGCGTCAGCCTGGCCTACAGCGACAGCCGCCTGAGCAGCACTGGCGCCACCCTCGCCCGCACCGACGCCACGACCCTGGTCAACCGTTATGTGTTTGCCCGCGATGGCGGCACTTGGCGCCTGGTGGCCTTCAGCCGAACCAGCTGAGTCAACAGCGCCTGCAGCCTTGACTTTTTACGATCGGATCACTTCTCGGCTCCTTTGCGGTGTTTGACGAGCTTTCGGCGCGGTTTGAAGAGGCGGTCAAGAGCCTCAGGGGCCAGGCCACGATCAGCGACACCAACGTTGAAGGCGCGCTCAAGGATGTGCGCCGCGCCCTGCTCGAGGCCGATGTCAGCCTGCCGGTGGTGCGCGAGTTCGTCGACGAGGTGCGGCGCAAGGCCGTCGGCACCGAGGTGGTGCGCGGCATCAGCCCCGATCAGAAGTTCATTCAGGTGGTCCACGACCAGCTGGTCGAAACCATGGGCGGCGAGAACGCGCCCCTGGCCGCCAGCGGCAAGGCGGGAGAGCCCTCGGTTGTGCTGATGGCAGGTCTGCAGGGCGCGGGCAAAACGACTGCCACTGCCAAACTCGGTCTGCACCTCAAAGAACAAGGCCGCAAGGCGCTGCTGGTGGCAGCCGACGTCTACAGGCCGGCCGCGATCGACCAGCTGCAGACGCTGGGGGGCCAGATCGGCGTTGAGGTGTTCAGCCTCGGCGCCGAGGCCAAACCCGAAGACATCGCCGCCGCCGGCATTGCCAAGGCCAAGGCCGAAGACTTCGACACGGTGCTGATCGACACCGCCGGTCGCCTGCAGATCGACGCGGCGATGATGGAAGAGATGGTGCGGATCCGCACCACCGCCCAGCCCGATGAGGTGCTGCTGGTGGTCGATTCGATGATCGGCCAGGAGGCCGCCGAGCTCACCCGCGCCTTCCATGAGCAGGTGGGCATCACCGGCGCCGTGCTCACCAAGCTCGACGGCGACTCGCGTGGCGGCGCGGCCCTGTCGATCCGCAAGGTGAGCGGCGCGCCGATCAAGTTCATCGGCACCGGTGAAAAGGTCGAGGCGCTGCAGCCCTTTCACCCTGAGCGCATGGCCAGCCGCATCCTCGGCATGGGCGATGTGCTCACCCTGGTCGAAAAGGCCACCAAGGAGGTCGAGCTGGCCGACGTCGAGCGCATGCAGCGCAAGCTGCAGGAGGCCTCGTTCGACTTCTCTGACTTTGTGCAGCAGATGCGCCTGATCAAGCGCATGGGCTCGCTGGGCGGGCTGATGAAAATGATCCCGGGCATGAACAAGATCGACGACGGCATGCTCAAACAAGGTGAAGAGCAGCTCAAAAAAATCGAGGCCATGATCGGCTCGATGACCGAGGCCGAGCGCCAGGATCCAGACCTGTTGGCAGCCAACCCATCGCGGCGGCGGCGCATCGCCAGCGGCTGTGGGCACACGGCCAGCGAGGTCGACAAGGTGCTGGCCGACTTTCAGAAGATGCGCGGTTTCATGCAGCAGATGACCCGCGGCGGCGGCATGCCCGGGATGCCAGGCCTGCCCGGCATGGGCGGCGGAATGCCAGGCATGCCCGGAATGTCCGGTATGGGTGGCATGGGTGGCATGGGTGGTCAAGGCGGCGGCGGGTCCCGCAAAGCCCACCGCCCCCCAAAAAAGAAAAAGGGGTTTGGGGACCTCTGACCCCAGGCGGTACACTTTTCGTTCGGACATCCACCGGCACGGCCACAATGATCAAGCTCCGCCTGAAGCGGTTCGGTAAGAAGCGGGAAGCGAGCTTCCGCCTCGTGGCCACCAACAGCACCTCGCGCCGCGACGGACGCCCCCTGCAGGAGCTGGGTTTCTACAACCCCCGCACCAAAGAGACGCGCCTCGATGCCGAAGCCATTCGTCATCGCCTGAGCCAGGGCGCCCAGCCGACCGACAGCGTGCGCTCGCTGCTTGAGAAGGGTGGTCTGCTTGAGAAGACCGTGCGCCACGCCGAGGTGGTGGGCAAGCAGAAGCAGGCCATCGCCCGCGAAGCTGCTGCCAAGCAAGCCGCTAAAGACGCTGCTGCTGCCAAGGCTGCTGAGGCAGCCGCCGCCAAAGAGGCCGCTGAAGCTGCTGCCGCTGCAGAGGCCGAGCCCCCTGCCGAAGAGGCTGCCGCCGAAGCCTGAACCACGCACTAGATGGCTGGGGCCAACTGGGTTCTGCCGCTTGACGATCCCGAATCGGCCCTGGCCCTGGCGGGTGAAGCCGAAACCAACCTGCGCCGCATTGAAGCGCTCACAGGCACGTCGCTTGTTCTGCGGGGTCTTGATTTAGTCGTGCGCGGCACCCAGAGCCAATTGGAGCGCTCTGCCGCCTTGATCGAACTGCTCAGGCCCATTTGGGGTGAGGGCCAGAGCATTGGCGCTGTTGATCTGCAGACGGCGCTCACCGCCCTCGACACCGGCCGCGGCGAAGAGCATCAGCAACTCGGCAAACAGGTGCTGGCGCGCAGTACGAGCGGCCGGCTGCTGCGGCCCCGCACCCTGCGGCAAAAGTCGTATGTCGAGGCCATGGAGCGCCACGACCTGACCGTGGCCCTGGGCCCGGCCGGCACCGGCAAGACCTTTCTGGCCACCGTGCTGGCGGTGCGCATGCTGCAGGAGCGCAAGGTCGAAAAGCTGATCCTGACCCGCCCGGCCGTCGAAGCCGGCGAACGCCTGGGCTTTCTGCCGGGTGATCTGCAGCAGAAGGTCGACCCCTACCTGCGTCCCCTGTATGACGCGCTGCACACCCTGCTGGGCCCCGAAAAGGTGGCGGCCCTGCTCGAGAAGGGCGTCATCGAGATCGCACCGCTGGCCTACATGCGTGGCCGCACCCTGGCTGATGCCTTTGTGATTCTCGATGAGGCTCAGAACACCACCACCGCGCAGATGCGCATGGTGCTCACCCGTCTGGGCGAGCACTCGCGCATGGTGGTGACCGGTGACCCCACCCAGATCGACCTTCCAGCGGGGGTGACCAGCGGCCTGCAGGAAGCTGCCGAGGTGCTCGAGGGCATCGAGGGCGTGGCCATCTGCCGGCTCACCGCCACCGACGTGGTGCGCCACCCGCTGGTGCAGCGCCTGGTCAATGCCTATGCCGAACGCGACAAACGCAACGGCGGCCCCAGCTCCACCAGGCCCGCGGCCAACCGCCGCTAAAGCAGCCCTTGGGATCTCGAACCCTTAGGGAGATCCACACCTCAGAGCGCTAAGGCCACCCTGCAAAGCCTGGCCATCGCTGGCAGGATGGACGCAGTTCCTCCTCCCTGGACCGACATGCCGGCCAGCAGCAATTTCCAACAGGCCATCCGCGAGGCGCAAAGCAGCGCCCTGGTGGGGCCCAACGTCGTCAACAAGGCCCTGCCCTACGTGGGCGGCGGCATGGTGCTCACCGCCGGTGGCGTGCTGGGCGGCCTTGCCCTCATGGCCTCAAACGCAGCGCTGTTCATGCCGCTGTTCTGGGTCGCCCTGATCGGCAACTTCATTCTGTTTTTCGTGGCCCAGAACATCGCCAAAAAAGGTGATAACGCCACAGCCCTGCCGCTGCTTGCGGCCTACAGCCTGATCACCGGTTTCACCCTGAGTGGCATCGTCGGCTATGCCGTTGCCGCTGCTGGCATCGGTGCTGTTGGCACCGCAGCCCTGGCCACCGGCATCACCTTTGTGGTGGCCTCGGTGATGGGACGCCGCATGAGCGACAACGTCGGTCAGGCCCTGAGCGGCGTTGTCGGTCTGGGCATTTTGGGCCTGGTGATCGCCATGTTTGTGCAGATCATCGGCAGCTTCTTTGCCCCTGGCATGTTCACCACCGGCGGCTTTGAGCTCGCCATCGCCGGCTTTGGCACCGTGCTGTTTGTGGGAGCCGCGTTCGTCGACTTCTACACCATGCCCCGCATGTACCGCGACGACCAGTACCTGGCCGGCGCCCTGGGCATGTACCTGACCTACATCAACCTGTTCATCTTCATTCTCCGCCTGGTGATCGCCCTGCAGGGCGGCGGCCGCCGCGACTGAAGTCAGGGCTCACTCAGCCACAGCGTCCACAGCCGCCGCAATGGCGGCTTTTTGCTGGGCGTCGTAGCCCCAGCGCTCGAGAAACGCCACATCGTCGCCCTGGTTCGAGGCGGCAGCGGCGAACAGGGTCTCCAGGCGCGCCTTGACCGCCGCACCCGGCAGCAGCCGCAGCAGCTCGGTGCAACGGGCCGCCACCCGCTCAGAAGCCCCCTGCTGACTGGTGTCACCAGCGCGCTGATGATGCAGCGCCATGGCGGTGCTCATCGCCAGGTTGCGGGCACTGAGGTCCACCACCCCCTCGCCAGCGGCAGCCAGCTGGGCAACCAGGGGCTCGGGCAAGCGGTCCATCAGCGGGCAATCACCCGCCAGGCTCACCACAAAGAAGCCACGAGCGCCATCGCGGCTGGCCACCAGTTCACCAACCCGATCGGCGAGCACCTCATCACTGAGTTCTCCGGTGTCCCAGAGGCCAAGCCACTGGACGGTGATCTCCATGGCCTGCTGGAACGTGGGCTCTTGAGGATGCATCGCAACGGCAGCGGGATCGGTCATCGAGGCAAGCGGGCAAGGCCGCCTGTGCGCCTATCCACCCTAGTGTTTGCAGGTGATCTGAGCGTCAAGGGCGGCATCATTATTGATCGCTTGTGCAGTTGACCATGGTCATGACCATGGTCACTTGCAGGAGAGTCGTGGCAGGCAACCCGCCCCGCGAGAGCTGCGATCGCCGCGAACACGCCTGTGCCCCCACAGGGCCTGATCCGTAGGGTGAAGGGATGGAGCCAGCCCCACCCAGCGCGTCAAACCCGCCCCCTGACGATGTGGCAGCAGAGAGCTTCCAACTGGGGCAGAGCCCGCCGGGCTTTCGCTCGGGCTTTGTCGCCCTGGTGGGGCGGCCCAACGTGGGCAAATCGACCCTGCTGAACCAGCTAGTGGGGGAGAAGGTGGCGATCACCTCACCGATCGCCCAGACCACCCGCAACCGCCTGCGGGCGATCCTCACCACCCCACAAGCCCAGCTGGTGCTGGTCGATACACCGGGCATCCACAAGCCCCACCACCTGCTGGGCGAGCGCCTGGTGCAGAGCGCCCGCGGCGCCATCGGCGAGGTGGATCAGGTGTTGCTGCTGGTCGATGGCAGCCAGATGGCCGGCCGCGGCGATGGCTTCATCGTTGAGTTGCTGGCCCGCACCAGGGTGCCGGTGCAGGTAGCCCTCAACAAATGGGACCAGGTCGCCCCCGATCAAGCCGCTGAGCTCGAGGCCAGTTACCACGACCTGTTAGCGGGTGAGGGCGAACGCGCGCCGCTGGCGTGGCCATTGCACCGGGTCAGCGCCCTCAACGGCGAGGGCACCAGCTCCCTGGTGCGTGCCCTGGCGTCCCAGCTACCCGAGGGACCGCACCTGTACCCACCCGATGCCGTCAGCGATCAGCCCGAACAGCTGCTGCTGGCCGAGCTGATCCGCGAGCAGGTGCTCACCCACACCCGCGAAGAGGTGCCCCACTCGGTGGCGGTGCAGATCGAGCGCATCGTTGACGACGGCCCGCGGACCGCCGTGCTGGCCACGGTGCTGGTGGAGCGCAGCAGCCAGAAGGGCATCCTGATCGGCAAGGGGGGACGCATGCTGCGCGAGATCGGCAGCGGCGCCCGCGCCCAGATGCAGAAGCTGATTGATGGTCCGGTGTATCTGGAGCTGTTTGTGAAGGTGGTGCCGGGCTGGCGCCGCAGTGCCGCGCGGCTGGCCGAACTGGGCTACCGGGGCGACAGCTGAGAGAATCGCCCCATGAGCGATTCCCGGCCTGCTGCTGTGGCTGACTTTCCGCCGACCTGCATTGAAACGTTTTTGCGCTGCTGCGACGGCGAGTGGATGAGCCTGCGCAGCCAGTTCAGCCTGGGCATCGCCAGCGATGACGACAGCTGGCACAGCAGCGAACGCGGCGAACTGCAGGTGCACTACATCGAAGCCCAGGACAACATTTCGCCGGGCGGCCTGCGCGTCAGCACCACGTGCGATGGCAACGTGCAGAGCCCGCGCAGCCTGCACTTTGCGGCCGACGGCAGCTTTGCCAGCGACGCTGATGGCAGCAGCCCAGAGGTGCAGGGCCGCTGGACCCTGTGGCCCGACGGCAGCCTGGAGCTGGTGAGCCAGGCAGGCGGAGCCGAACGGCACGAGAAGATCTGGTTCACCAAGCCCAACCTCAGGTTGCGCTCGACGGTGGAGCACCGCGTCGACGGCAGCCCCGCTCGCGCCAGCTTCAGCTCCGAGATTCGCCGCGTCAGCCGGCCCGCGTGATGCGCCTCGATGTGGTGAGCCTGGCCCCCGAGGCCATCGCCCCACTGCTGCAGCTGGGGGTGATCGGCCGGGCCTTTGACGCGGGCATCGCCAGCCTGCACACCCACAACCCCCGCGATCACGCCAACGACAAGTACCGCAAGGTCGACGACGTGCCCTATGGCGGCGGGGCGGGCATGGTGCTCAAACCCGAGCCCGTGTTTGCGGCCTTCGAGGCGATTCCGGTGCTGCCGCAGCGGCGGGTGCTGCTGATGAGCCCCCAGGGCAAAGTGCTCGAGCAGGCTGACCTGCGCCGCTGGGCCACGGGCTATGAGCAGCTGGTGCTGCTCTGCGGGCACTACGAAGGCTTTGATGAGCGCATTCGCAGCCTGGCTGATGAAGAGGTGTCCCTAGGCGACTTTGTGCTGACCGGTGGCGAGCTACCCGCCGCGGTCATCGTCAACGGCGTGGTGCGGCTGCTGCCAGGCACCGTGGGCACCGCCAGCTGCTTAGAAGACGAAAGCCACAGCGCTGGGTTGCTGGAGCATCCCCACTACACCCGCCCGGCCGAGTTCAGGGGCATGGCCGTACCCGAGGTGCTGCGCAGCGGCGACCATGGCGCCATCGCCCGCTGGCGCGCCGAGCAACAGCAGCAGCGCACCCAGCAGCGCCGGCCCGATCTCTACGCGCGCTGGCAGGCGCAGCAGCAGCAGTAACGCGCCTTCCTAGGGTCGTGGAACAACCTGATCCCTCTGCGCCCTATGCAGCTGCGCGTTGGCAACGGCTACGACATTCACCGGCTGGTGCCGGGCCGGCCGTTGATCCTGGGCGGCCAGCGGCTGGAGCACCCGGCTGGGCTGGGGCTCGATGGCCACAGCGATGCCGACGTGCTGGTGCACGCGGTCATGGATGCGCTGCTGGGGGCCCTGGCGATGGGTGACATCGGCAAGTACTTCCCGCCCGACGACCCCACATGGAAAGGGGCCAACAGTCTGGTGCTGCTCGAGCAGGTCAACGCGCTGGTGGCCGGGCGCGGCTGGCGTGTGGTCAACATCGACAGCGTGATCGTCGCCGAGCGGCCCAAGCTCAAGCCCCACATCGGCGCCATGGCCGCCGCCATCGCCGCGCGCCTGGGGGTTGAGCCCGAGCAGGTGGGCGTCAAGGCCACCACCAACGAACAACTGGGCGCCGAAGGCCGCGAAGAGGGCATCAGCTGCCACGCCGTGGCCCTGCTGCAGAGCCCATGAGCACAGCGCGGCGCCTGCTGGCCGTACTGCGCACTGCGCTGGCCGGTGCGCTGGTGCTGATCGCCCTGGCCGCTGCGCTGGTGCTGGTGCCGCAGCCAGGTGCCTGGGCGGCCAGCCCTAAAGCGATCAGCCCTGAATTTGATGTGGCCGTGGTGGAGCACATCAAGCTCAAGGTGCCAGAAGAGGCACGCCAGGCCTGGCTCGAGGCCGAGCGCCAGAGCTGGGAGCCCTGGCTGCTGCAACAGGATGGCTTTCTGGGGCGCGAGTTGCTGTGGGACAGCAGCTCAGAAGAGGGCACCCTGCTGATTCGCTGGGCCAGCCGCGAGCAGTGGAAAGCGATCCCCGAGGCCGAGATCGAGGCGGTCCAGGAGCGCTTCGAGCAGCTGGCCAAGGTCGCCACCGGCAGCGCTGACAACCCGTTTCCGGTGGTCTTTGAAGGCGAACTGCTGCCGCCATGACCAGCGACCACCAGCTTGATCTGGGGCGCCGCGGCCGCCTCGGCATGGTCGAGGCGATCTGGGGCGAGCACAAGAGTGCCGACCAGCTGGCGCGCATCATCAGCACCCTGCATGGCCAGGGTGAACTGGCGCTGGCCACCCGCGTCAACGCCGAGAAGGCGGCTGCAACCTTGAGCCAGCTGGAAGGCAGCGGCAGCGTTGAAGTGCGCTACGACGCGCAGGCCTATTGCCTGCACACAGCCGTGCTGCCCGCCCCAGATCCGGCACTGGGCACGGTCACGATTGTGAGCGGCGGCAGCAGTGATCTGTGCGTGGCGCGCGAAGCCCAGCTGGCGCTGCAGTGCCACAGGATCAGCAGCGAGCTGGTGCTCGACGTGGGCGTGGCGGGCCTGCACCGGCTGCTCGATCGCCTCGAGCAGCTGCGCGGCGCGTCGGTGCTGATCGCCTGCGCCGGCATGGAGGGCGCCCTGCCCACGGTGCTGGCGGGCTTGCTGCCCCAACCGATCATCGGCGTGCCCGTCTCGGTGGGCTACGGGGTGAGCGCAGGTGGGCAGGCCGCGCTCAGCGGCATGCTGGCGAGCTGCGCGCCGGGCCTGAGCGTGGTCAACATCGACAACGGCTATGGCGCGGCGATGGCGGCGCTGCGCATCCTCAACAGTGGCCTTAACAGTGGGGCGGGCGTAGAGGGCCCTTGACGGGCTGCTCCAGCTCGAGCAGCTGCTGCAGCCACAGCTGCATCGAACGCGGCATCAGCCCCTGCTCGTAACGCTCGATCGCCCGCTGCAGCACTGGTGTGTTGACCCAACTGAGCGAGCGAGGTGCCATCGCGACCGATGCCAGAGAACGCCAGTGTGGAGAGCCTCAACAGGCGCTGCAAGGGGGCGCAGAGCGGTCTCTGCTGAGTCTCCTGAGAAGCCCAGCAGGCATCACTGTTGGCAAGCCTTCAGAGATGCTGAAGCTGGGGGTAGGCGGTGAGCAGCTCTGCGGTGCTGAGCACCTCGCCAGCCCCTTCGGGCTGCCAGATCACCTCAAGGGCGATCAGCGCATCCGTGCCGATAGCGCCCAGCTGCTGCAGGGCTGTGCGCAACTGCTCACCGCTGCCGGCTCCCGGCAAGCGCAGGCGGCGGCGGCTGGCTACCAGCAGGGTCACCGCGATGAAATCGCTGGTGGCGTCGCTCTCGCCTGCGGCCACGGCAGCGTCGCTGCGGCGGGTGCCGGCCACGTTGCTGGTGACCTCGCGCTCGAGCTTGCTGCGCTCGGCCATCGAGAGGCGGTTGAAGGTCGACTCGGCGCTGGCAAAGGGGACCTCTCCCTCTTCGCTGCTGGCATAGACCCACAGATCGGGGTGGCGCAACAGCGCCAGGGTGGTCTCCTGCAGCACCTGCTGCAGACCCGCTGGGCTGCTGGTATCGGCCGCGCCGGCCAGGCGCCGCAGATCGCTCTGCAGCTCGCGCGCCGAAGCAAGCAGACCCACCTGAATCTGGGCGATGGTCACCGGTCCATCGGCAGGGGCGCCGTAGGCCAGATCGCCGCCGCGCATGCCGGCGGGCAGGGCACCACCGCCACCGCCCCGCAGGGCATTGGCGATGACACCAACGACCGCCATCAAGATCAAAAAGCCGAACAGCCCGCCGCCGCCAAAGCCAAAGATCGGAATCAGAAACGGAAAGCCGATTCCGCCACCGCCGTAACTGCCTCCATAGCCCCCTCCGTAACCACCGCGGTAGCTGCCACCGCCGTAACTGCGGGGCATCGACGGGGCTGCACGAAAACTGCCGCCACCGATGCGGCCGCCGCTGGCGGCCAGCGCCGGAGCCGGGGCCGCCGCCAGCAGCACCGCCAGCATCAGCGGCATCGCCACACAGGCGAGCAGCCGCCGCGGCCAGGGGCGATTCACGGCTGCTGCAGGGTGCTTCGCGCCCACGATCGGCTGCTGCATCAAGGCTGAAATCTAGGAACCACCGCCCACGATGGTGACCACCTCGAGCACATCGGATTCCACCACCAACTGATCGGCCCAGCTGCTGCGCGGCAGGATCACCCCGTTGAACTCGACCACGACCAGCTGGGGTTTGTAGCCCAGCGAGGCGAGCAGCTCAGGCAGGCAGAGACCTGCTTGGCAATGACGCTGTTCGCCATTGACGGTGATGCTGATCGATGGGGTCTGCTCGCTGGCCACGGCGGGTGGTTCTGCCATCAGTGCGGCGTCCCCAGAGCTTGCAACAGCTCTGCGGCAGCGGCGGCAGGATCGGCGCTGGCGGTGATGGCCCGCACCACAGCCACGCGCGCGGCGCCGGCAGCGCGCACTGAGGCAACGGCGGCCGCATCGATCCCGCCAATCGCAAAAAACGGAATCGCACTGCTGGCAGCCGCCTGCCGCACGTAGTCGAGGCCCACCGGCTCACGGCCGGGCTTGGTGGGGGTGGCATGCACCGGCCCGACGCCCACGTAGTCGCACCCATCGGCGATGGCCTGCTGCAGCTGCGCAGGGGCGTGGGTGCTGCGGCCGATCAGGCGCTCGGGGCCCAGCAGCCGGCGCGCCAGCGCAGGCGGCAGATCGCCCTGGCCCAGGTGCACACCATCGGCTTCGGCCGCCAGGGCCAGATCGATGCGGTCATTGACGATGAACAGCGCCCCATGGCGGCTGCACAGCTGGCGCAGGGCGCGGGCCTGCTGCAGCCGCGTGGCGTCGTCGAGGCCGCTGTCGCTCTTGGCGCGGTACTGCAGCAAGCGCACGCCGCCGCGCAGGGCCGCCTCGGCCATGGCCTCAAGCCCTGCCATGGGCCCTGCGATCAGATACAGGTGGCATTGCCCAAGCAATGCCCGGCGCGCATCGCCGCCTGAGGCGGCCAGGCGCACCGCCTGCAGCAGCTCGACCTCCAGGTCATAGAGCTGATAGCGAATCGCGGCAGCCTCGGTCGCCAACGCCGCGTTGTCACTGCGGCCAAATTCTTCGAGCACCCGCAGCGCCTCTGCCACGCGGGAGGCATTGGCGCCCACCACCTGCGAAGGGTCCTGCCGCTCGAGCTGGGCGGGGTGGCCCATGCCTGCGGCTGGATCACTGGCGGTGTGGCGCGCCAGCTTGTAGCGATCGTCATGCAGCCGTCCCAGACGCTGGCGCATGTCCTTGCAGCGGGCCACCAGATCGGCCCGGTCGAGGGCAAAGCGAGCCCAATCCTCGAGCACCCGCAACCCCTCGCGGGCGCGATCGAGGTTGGCATCCAGCAACCGTTCGATCTCAGAACTGCTAGGGGTAGGGGGCATGGCGATGAGTGCAGGCGGCAATGGCTCCAATCAGCCCCGACAGCGACAACCCGATGCTGGTGCTTGTTTCAGGGATTCTGCTGCTTGGCGGCATTGCCGCCTTCATCAGCTGGGGGCTGAGCAACGCCTACCCCGGTTAGGGCCCGGGCCTGCTGGGCATCGCGACCGATCTGGGCCTTGAGCGCCGCGAGCCCATCGAAACGTTGCTGCTGACGCAACAGGGCCAGCGGTTCAATGCTGAGCTCGGTACCAAGCAGCTCAAGCTGCCGGTCCAGCAGATGCACCTCGACCGCTGATGGTGCCGCTGGATCAATCGTGGGCTGCGGACCCAGATTCATCACCGCAGCCATCGCCTCAGACTGCCCAGGGAGCCAGGCGCGGGCGGCATAGACCCCCTCGCGCGGCAAGAATTTGCGGCCGTCAACCTGCAGGTTGGCGGTGGGCCAGCCCAGCTCCCGACCGAGGCCGCGGCCGCTGACCACCCGCCCTTGAAAGCGGTAAGGCCGCTGCAACAGCGCCGCCGCCTGTTGGAGCTCGCCCGCGGCGAGGGCCTCGCGGATGCGGCTGCTGCTGTGGCGGCCGCCCGCGTCGCAGAGGGTGGGCACGACCTGCACCGCAATGCCCATGGCGGCTGAGAGCCGCTGCAGATCGCCGGCTGAACCCGAGCGCCCGGCACCAAAGCGAAAGTTCTCACCCACAGCGATGAAGCCAGCCCCCAGCTGATCCACCAGCACCTGCTCGACAAAAGCCTCGGGGCTCAGTGCCGCCAGCACCTGATCAAAGGGCACCAGCACCAGCTGGGCGATGCCCAGGGGCTCAAGCAGCAGCAGCTTTTCGGCGGGCAAATCGAGCCGCAGACGCGGCTCGCCGTAGAGCACCTCGCGCGGATGCGGCCAGAAGCTCACCACCGACGGCACCAGCTGCGGATCGGCAGCAGCAGCCGCTGTCACCGCAGCGATCACCTGGCGATGGCCCTGGTGCAAGCCATCAAAACTGCCAAGCGCCAGGGCCGCGGGCCGTGCAGCTTCAGCAGGGGTTCGCAGCGGAATCACCTCAGATCAGTGCAGCAGCAACGCAACAGAACCCAACGCTGAGGCGGGACGAAGCGATCCTCCCATGGCAACTTTGGGACACCCCGCGGGCGGCAAGCCCCATCCCTGCCATGGCCGACCGACTCGACCTGCAGCTGATCTCGGCCGCCTTGCGCCGCATGGGCTGGGTGCGGTTCTGGGCCCAGGTGGTGCTGGGGGTGGTCGTGGTGGGGGTGCAGCTGTTCAACAACATTGGTGGGCGACTGGCCGCCAACTCGTCGCGGGCCCTGGGCCTCGGTCCTGGAATTTCGCTGACCACGCTCGCCTTTCTGGTGCTGCTGTGGTGCATCTGGCACAGCTGGAATGTGGTGCGCTACGGCCGCGCCCTCAACTCGACAGCGCGCCCCAGCAAGGGTGAAACCGCCCAGATGCTCAAGCGCGGTCTGCTGGCCGATCTGGTGGGGGTGACCCTGGCCGTTGTGGGGTATCAGTCACTGGCGGGCAGCCTGTTCGTGCAAGCCTCCCAGCAGGTGCCGGGCTTTTTCGGCGCGCAGATTCAGGCTGCGCCAGGGGCCGGCGGCCGCGTGATCGGCCTGCCGATCACCTCGATCGAAATGCTCTCGGTGCTGGGCAACACCCAGGTGCTGTTCGCCCACCTGATCGGGCTGTGGATCAGCCTGTGGCTGCTGCAACGCATCTACCGCGCCAGCTGAGGCAATGGCGGCAACGCGGCCGCCTCACCCCGCCAGAACAGCTCGGGCTGCAGCGGTGTCAACGAGACACCGCCAGCGGCCACATGGGCCACATCGACGGGCCAGTCGGCAGGGCCTGCGACCTGAGCCTCCAGGTCATTGGCCACCTCGCCGGCCAGCCAGAAATAGGTGCGCCCGCGCGGATCGACCCGCTCCACAAACTGATCGGTGTAGCG
The DNA here is from genome assembly GCA_016882285.1 of Cyanobacteria bacterium K_DeepCast_35m_m2_155. GTDB lineage: Bacteria > Cyanobacteriota > Cyanobacteriia > PCC-6307 > Cyanobiaceae > RGUW01. The sequence continues at coordinate 26,333 of VGQS01000003.1, forward strand.
GCGCACCGCCTTGCGGCACCAGCGCAGAGCGCCGATCTGCGGGGCTGGCAACGGGGGCACGTTGAGGTTCAGCAAGGTGTTGAGCGGCCAACCCTGCTGCAGCATCTGCTCGGCGACATCGAGGGCGATCGCCGCCGCCGGTTCGAACTGGCGCCACTGAAAGTCGGCGCTGCTGACCGCCAGGGCCGGCAGCCCCTCGATCGTGCCCTCCATGGCGGCACTGACCGTGCCCGAATACAGGGTGTCGGTCCCCAGGTTCGGGCCGTGGTTGATGCCCGACAGCACCAGATCAGGCCACTCATCAAGCAGGGCAAACAGGGCCAACTTGACGCAGTCGCTGGGGGTGCCGCTGCAGGCCCAGGCGCGCACACCCGGTGCAAACAATTCATCGGCACGCTCGGCCCGCAGGGGGGTCTGCAGCGTCAGCCCGTGGCCGGTGGCCGAGCGCTCCTGATCGGGGCAGACCACACTCACCTGGTGTCCCCGCGCGAGCGCCTCTGCCGCCAGGGTGCGAATGCCGCCGGCAAAGACCCCATCGTCGTTGCTGATCAGGATCTTGAGCGGAGGCATCAAGGGCGGATCCAATGCACTGCAGGCTAAGGAGCGAAGCGGCTGGCGCCTGCGGTTTCAGGGGCAGAAGGTGCTGCTGCCTACAGTCGGCCGATTGAACAGCGGCTTGCCCGTGAGCGCTCCGATCACCCTCAGCCAGCTCAGCGAGCAGCTCGAGCACCTCGAAGCTGAGGCGGCCCGCAGCATCGAAGCCGCCGCCACCGCCGCTGAACTCGAGGAGTTGCGCGTCGGTCTGCTGGGCAAGAAGGGGCGCCTGTCAGGGGTGCTCGGGGCCATGGGCAAGCTCTCTGCCGAGGAGCGGCCCCTGGTGGGCCAGCGCGCCAACGTGCTCAAGGAGCAGGTGCAGAGCCTGCTGACCGCGCGCCTGGATGCTGTGCAGGAGGCGGCCATGGCCGCCAAGATCGCCAGCGAAACGCTCGATGTCACCGCGACCAGCAGCTACGTGCGGCCGGGGCATCGCCACCCGTTGATCAGCACGACCGAAGAGATCGTCGACATCTTTGCCGGGCTGGGTTACGAGGTCTCTGAAGGCCCTGAGATCGAAACCGACTACTACAACTTCACGGCCCTCAACATCCCGCCGCACCACCCGGCGCGCGACATGCAGGACACCTTCTACCTGGAGGACGGCCGCCTGCTGCGCACCCACACCTCGCCGGTGCAGATCCGCTACCTGGAGAGCAACCCGCCACCGGTGCGCATCGTGGCCCCCGGGCGCGTTTACCGCCGCGACGCTGTCGATGCCACCCACTCGCCGGTGTTCCACCAGGTCGAGGTGCTGGCGATCGATGAGGGGCTCGACTTCAGCCACCTGCGCGGCACGGTCATGGCCTTTTTGAAGGCGTTTTTTGGCGACCTGCCGGTGCGCTTTCGCGCCAGCTACTTCCCCTTCACCGAACCCAGCGCCGAGGTCGATGTGCAGTGGCGCGGCCGCTGGCTCGAGGTGATGGGCTGCGGCATGGTCGATCCGGCCGTGCTCGAGGGCCTGGGCCTCGATCCCGAGCGCTGGAGCGGTTTTGCCGCGGGGCTTGGGGTCGAGCGGTTTTGCATGGTGCGCCACGGCATCGACGACATCCGCCGGCTGTACACCAGCGATCTGCGCTTCCTAGAGCAGTTCTGAGGCTTGATGCAGCGGCCCAGGCAGGTCGCAGCGGGCAGCCATAAACTCAGTGTGTGTCTGCGAGCGATCGGTGCCCCGCGTCGGACTGATCGTCAATGACGGCAAGGACCTGGCCCTGAGCACGGCCGATGCCATCGAAGCCCGTTTCACGGCCGCCGGCCATGGCGTGGTGCGGGTCAGCAGCTCGGGCGGCATGGTGGGCTTTGCCAACCCCGACCAGCACCTGCGCACCCAGGGCTACAGGGCCTGCGTGCCGGGCAGCTTCGCCTCTGACCTGTCGCTGGCGATCGTGCTGGGCGGCGATGGCACGGTGCTGTCGGCAGCGCGCATGACCGCGCCGATCGGCGTGCCGATCCTGACCATCAACACGGGCCATCTGGGGTTTCTGGCTGAGGCCTACCTCGATCAGCTCGATGCGGTGATCGAACAGCTGCTGGCCGGCGACTGGAGCATCGAAGAGCGCACGATGCTGGTGGTCAGCGTCATGCGTGGTGAGCAACGCCGCTGGGAGGTGCTCTGCCTCAACGAGATGGCCCTGCACCGCGAGCCGCTGACCAGCATGTGCCATTTCGAAGTGGCGATCGGCCGCCACGCCCCGGTCGACATCGCCGCCGACGGGGTGATCCTGGCCACCCCTACCGGCTCGACGGCCTACGCCCTGAGTGCTGGCGGTCCGGTGATCACACCCGACTGCGCGGTCCTGCAGCTGACCCCGATCGCGGCCCATTCGCTGGCGTCGCGCGCCCTGGTGTTCAGCGACAGTGAGCCGGTGACGATTTTTCCGGCCACACCTGAGCGGCTGATGATGGTGGTCGACGGCAGCGCCGGTTGTTACATCTGGCCTGAAGACCGGGTGCTGATCCGCCGCAGCGACGATCCGGTGCGCTTTGTGCGTCTCGCTGACCACGAGTTCTTCCAGGTGCTGCGCAACAAGCTGGGCTGGGGCCTGCCCCACGTGGCCAAACCGGGCTGATGGGCGGCGCCACGGTGCTGCTGCTGGGCCGCCAGGCCGAGGCCCTGGCCTCCAGACTCGAGGCCTCGGGGTATCAACCCCTGCTGGGCGGCACCTCAAGCGCCGAGCAGCTGCCCGACGTTGTGGTGCTGGCCGCCAGCGCAGCCGGGCACATCGCCCAGCTGCGCAGCCTGTACGGCAGCACACCGATCCTTCTGGATCTGGTCGACGACGGGCTCGAGCAGCGCAGCCATTGCCTCAGCAGCGGTGCCGACGATTTCTGGCTGTCGGGCCAGGGGCCCAGCGATCTGCTGGTGCGGCTGCGACTGCACCTGAGCCTGCGCCGGCAAGCGGAACCCGAGCGGGTGTTGCAGGTGGCCGACCTGGTGCTCACCCCCAGCCGCCGGCAGGTGCGCCGCGGGCCGCGCAACGTGCCGCTCACCGCCCGCGAATACCAACTGCTGCTGCTGCTGATCGAGCGCGCCGGCCAGGTGCTCAGCCGTGAGGAGATCCTGGGGCGGGTCTGGAGCGACCAACAGGGCGCAGCCAGCAATGTGATCGAGGTGTATGTGCGCTATCTGCGCCAGAAACTGGAGGCCGCAGGCGAACGCCGCCTGATCCACACCGTGCGCGGCCAGGGCTACAGCCTCTGCGATGGCATTCCCCAGATCCCCTGACGTGACTGCTGAGCGCAAACCCCTGCTTCGCCTCAGCCTCACCGCTGCCCTGCTGGCAACCAGTGGCGTGAGCCTGGCGCCGGCCGTGGCAAGCCCCAACAGAGCCCAGCAGTTGCCCCTGGAGGCGCAATGGTGCCTGCAACCGCAGACCTGCATCCTGCTGGAGGTGGCCGATGAACCGCACGAACAGGCCAAGGGGCTGCAGCATCGCGCGCCACTGCCGCCGCTGCGGGGCATGTGGTTCCCCTTTCGCTCCGACATCTTGATGCGGTTCTGGATGCACCAGACGCCGTCACCGCTCGACATGCTGTTCATCGACGACGGGCGTGTGATCGCGATCGAGGCCAACGCCACACCCTGCGCAAGGCTGCCCTGCAGGTCGTATGGGCCCGATCAGCCTGGGGATGCCGTGATCGAGCTCGCCGCCGGCGAGGCTGCGCGGCTGGGCATCAGCGTGGGCACCGCCGTGCAGATCAAGCCGCTGCCGGCTTCTGCGCGCTGAGCACCAGCACTGGGTTCAAAGGCGCCAGGCGCGTGCCATCGGCCAGGGGAGCCCCGCGCCAGGCCTGGATCTGCGTGACGCTCAGCTCCAGTCCTGCGCGCTCCAGCAGCGGCCGCAGCTCGGCCAGTGCTTCCAGCGTGGCCAGTGGAATCACGATCACCCCACCAGGCCGCAGCCTCCCGCAGGCCGCTGCGGCGATCGCGGCGCGCGTGCTGCCGCCCCCACCGATCAGAACACGATCGGGATCGGGCAGCTGGGCCAACGCCTCTGGGGCACGGCCCTCGAGCGCCCCGCCTGCAGCCAGGCTTGCCGCAACCCCGAAACGCTCGGCATTGCGGCGGATCAGCGCCGCACCACCACCGCGCTGCTCGAGGGCCCAAAGCGTGAGCCCAGGCCGCAGCCGCAGCGCTTCGATACCGACGCTGCCCACCCCGGCGCCGATGTCCCAGAGCACCCCTATTGGCGGCAGGCGCAGCTCAGCCAGGAGCTGAATGCGCACCTCGCGCTTGGTCATCAACCCGGGGCGATCGCTGTGCTGCAGCCAGAGGCCATCAGCGATGCCAAACAACGGCAGATCAGCGAGGGACGGGGCTGGGGGCGCAGCAGCGATCAGCACCACCAGATGCAGCGGATCGAGATCCGCAGGCAGCGGCTGCTGCGGCGCCAGCTGCTGCACCCGCTCATCGGGATGCCCCAGGCGCTCACACAACCAGAAGCCATAGGCCGCTTCAAGCCCCGCGGCCTGCAGCATGCAGCGCACCGCCCCGGCACCACCGCGGTGGGGATCGGTGAGCACCACCAGGGCCGCCGGGCGCTGCTGCAAGCGCGCCGCCAAGGGCTCGCTCTCACGGCCATGCAGGCTGATCCACTGGGCGTCCTGCCAGGGCCGGCCGATGCGGGCAAAGGCCAGCTGCAGGGAGCAGGGAGCCGGCTGAATGCGCAGCGCCCCAGCGCCAAAATGCTCGAGCAGCAGCCGCCCGATCCCAAACCACAGGGGATCACCGCTGGCGAGCACCACGATGCTCAGACCTGCCTGGCGGGCAGCCTCGAGGCGCTCAAGCAACACGGCAGGCTGATCGCTGCTGAGCAGCTCAGGATGCAGCTCACGGCGCTCAAACCACTGCGCCTGGCGGGCCAGCAGCCGCTGCGGCAAGGCCACCAGATCGGCCGCCATGAGTTGATCCTGCAGGGCAGCCGGCAGGCCATCGACCCCCGAGGCATCGGTTCCGACCACAACGATCGGCAGCAGCGGCGGTGAGCTCGGCAGGGATCGGACTCGCAAGGCACCTCCCCATGTTGCGGCGTGATCAACCCGCTGCCCGACAAGATTGGACAGACGATGCCAACCGCCCATCCCCATGGCCGAACGCCGCCGCCGCATCCATGAGCTGGTGCTGGCGTTGATCGCCCAGCAGAGCGATCTGGAGCTGCTCGATGGCGACGACGCGCTGCCCAACCAGAACCCGGCCAGCTGGATCGAACGCAACCGGCGGCTGGTGCAGCGCTACCAGGGGCTGGTGCGCACCGCTGTGACCCTGGACGCCCTGATCGATCAGGAGGCCGGCGGCGATTGAGCTGTGCTGCGCCATCTCTGACAAGCTGTCGCCATCGCACGACCCCTGCCGGAACCAACCGATGGCGCGCCTTGGCCTTTCGAAGCTTGTTGCGCTGCTCAAGCAGGGCCTTGGCAAGCGCACGTCAGCCGACGCGGCTGAGACGCAACCGCTGAGCTGCGCCTGGAACCGTCCGTTGGGCCTGGGCTGGGAGCAGCCCTACACCGTGCGCTACGCCAGCAACCTCGACGACGGCCCCAACCACGGCATGCCGCTGGGGGGCTTCGGCGCAGGCTGCATCGGCCGCGCGCCTGACGGCAGCTTCAACCTGTGGCACCTCGATGGCGGTGAGCACTGGTTCGGCACCCTGCCTGACTGTCAGTTCGCCCTGTTTGAGAGCGACGGCAACGCCAGTCGCGCCCACGCGCTGGCCGTCAAGCCCGAGCGCGATGCCAGCCGGCCGCAGGCCGGCAAACCCCTGGGCGCCTGGAGCTGGTACCCCGCCAGCACTCCCGAGCACAGCACCGGCCTCTATGAAGCGCGCTACCCCCTGAGCCGCATGCGCTACCAGGGCGTCTTCAGCGCCCAGGTGAGCTGCGAGGCCTACAGCCCGATCATTCCAGGCGACTACCAGCGCACCAGCTACCCGCTGGCGGTGTTCGCCTGGCGCCTGCACAACCCAACGCGCAAGCCGCTGGAGCTGTCGCTGCTGTTGAGCTGGCGCAACACGGTGGGCTGGTTCACCAACACCGACCCGTCGGCCTCAGTGCATTTCCGCGACGACGGCAGCCCCGAGCACAACTATGTGCCGGCGATCGGCGCAAGCGAAGGGCAGCGCAACCGCTGGCATGAGCAGGGCGGCATGAAGGCGATCGTGCTCGATGGCGACCACTCCAGACCCGTGCAGGAAGGCGAAGGCCAGTGGTGTCTGGCGGTGCCGGATGAAACCACCCTGGCCGCCCATGGCATCAGCGCCGAGGTGCTGCGCTGCAGCCGCTGGGACCCCAGTGGCGATGGCGCCGAGATCTGGCGTTCCTTCGCCCGCGATGGCTCGATCCCTGAGAGCAACGACGACCGCCGCAGCCGCAGCGGCGAACCGGCCAGTGCCGCGATCGCCGTGCGCCTGCGGCTCGAGCCCGGCGCCACCGCCGAGATTCCTGTGGTGATCAGCTGGGATCTGCCGGTGACAGCGTTTGCGACCGGAACCCGAGCGCTGCGCCGCTACACCGACTTTTTCGGTACTAGCGGCACCCATGCCGCGGCCATCGCCGCCGAGGGCCTCGAGCACTGGCGCAGCTGGCGCCGTGCCATCGAGGCTTGGCAACAGCCAGTGCTCGAGCGCAGCGACCTGGGCGAGCCCGTGCGCATGGCCCTGCTCAACGAGCTCTACGACCTGGCCAGTGGCGGCAGCCTCTGGAGCGCCGCCAGCCCCGACGATCCGGTGGGGCGTTTCGGGGTGCTCGAGTGCCTCGACTACGCCTGGTACGAGAGCCTCGATGTGCGGCTGTACGGCTCGTTTGCGCTGCTGCAGTTGTGGCCCGAGCTCGACAAGGCGGTGCTGCGCAGCTTTGCCCGGGCGATCGGAGCGGCGGACCCCACACCGCGGCCGATCGGCTGGTACTTCACCCAGGGCAAGGGCCGCGTCGAGGCAGCCCGCAAGGTCAAAGGGGCCACCCCCCACGACCTGGGTGCCCCCAACGAACGCCCCTGGGATGCCACCAACTACACCGCTTACCAGGACTGCAACCTCTGGAAGGACCTGGCCAGCGACTTTGTGCTGCAGGTGTGGCGCACCTTCAAACTCGCCAAAGGAGGCGAGGACGTGCGCTTTCTGGCCGACTGCTGGCCGGCGGCCGTCGAGGCCCTGACCTACCTCAAGAGCTTTGACGCCAACAACGACGGCCTGCCCGACAACGGTGGCGCCCCCGACCAGACCTTTGACGACTGGCCGCTGAAAGGGGTGAGCGCCTACTGCGGCGCCCTGTGGATCGCGGCGCTGGAGGCGGCCCTGGCCATGGCCCAGCGGCTGCAGCTGGAGCTGGGGCTCGACACCAGCGAGCAGCAGCGCACCTTCGGCGACTGGCTGGGCCAGAGCCGCGCCAACTTTGACGCCCTGCTCTGGAACGGCGAGTACTACAACATCGACGCCGAAAGCGGCACACCGGTGGTCATGGCCGACCAGCTGTGCGGCGATTTTTACGCCCGGCTGCTGGGCCTACCGGCGGTGGTGGCCGATGATCGCGCCCGTTCGGCACTGGGCGCCATCAAGCAAGCGTGCTTCGAGCGTTTCGAAGGCGGCAAACTCGGGGTCGCCAACGGCCTGCGCCGCGACGGCACGCCGCTTGATCCCAACGGCACCCACCCGCTCGAGGTGTGGACCGGCATCAACTTTGGCCTGGCCGCGTACTACCGCCTCATGGGCGACACAGCCACCGCCCTGGCCATCACCGGCGCGGTGGTCGAGCAGGTCTACAGCGGCGGCCTGCAGTTCCGCACCCCCGAGGCGATCACCGCGGCGGGCACCTTCAGGGCCTGCCACTACCTGCGCGCCATGGCGATCTGGGCGCTGTGGGCCACCCACACCGACTGGCAGCCGATCGGGCCGGAACAGGCTTAATCCAAGAGGGTTGAGCCAACCCGATCGGAGCGTGGTAGCAAGCTTTCAAGGCCTTACTGCAGATGACCATGGTCATCTGTGCAAGCGCGCCAACACCTTGATGCCGCCATGCCAGAACCCGGCTGCCCGCCTCGCCGCGGCGCCCCGCTTCCATACGCTGGCCACACATCTGCCCATGGGGAAGGCCTGTTGATGCGCCCGCTACTGGTTCTGCTGTCGTGCCTGCTGATGCTGCTGGGACCGATCCAGCCCGGTTGGGCCCAGCTGCACACCCATCTCGATGAGAACGGCAGCGAGGTGGTGCGCAGCCTTGAGAGCCTGCGCGATCTCGACTATCAAAGTTGGCAGGTGGTGGCCTACCGCAGTGGCCCGCCAGGGCCGGATGCGCCGCTGACGCTGCGCATCGTTGGCTATCCCGGCAAGGTGCGGCTCGATCACCCAACCGACCTGCAGGTGAGTGCCGGGCGCCGCCATTGGGATCTGCCCGACATCACCACCGCCAACCCCAAGCTGGCGGCCGACAGCCGCGATGCCGCCGCCGAATTTGACCTCAAACCGCTGATCAACGATCTGGCCAACGATCGCCCGCTGCGGCTGGCCCTGGGGGGGGTGTTTGTGGAGCTGCCGGTGCCGCCCTTTGTGGTGGCCGAGTGGCGCAGCCTGGTGGAGGCGGTCTGAGCCCAACTCTGACCTTCAGAATTCGGCTGCAATCAGCTCGCGCAATCGCCTGACGTTGCCATCGGTTGGCTCGAGCAGGACCTCCGCAACCGCTCGGCTGTATCGAGTTTCTCGATCGAGGCGATATACCTGGCGTTCTCTTCTCTCAACCTGGCGGTCTCTTCGATCATTTCCACGGTCCCACTCAAGGCCGAGATCAACCAGGAGAGCCGCTGACGCCAAGACAAAGGCCGCGAGGCTCCAACCCAACAGGGCAGAGGACGCTTGGGCTTGGTTGGGCGCTGCAGTGGTTCCATCGACAAAAAAGCGCAGGAGAGCCGCCAGGGCATAGAAGAAGGTAACCAGAACCCTGGGCAACAGAGCAAGAAAAGCCAGCATGGTGATCTGAGCCTTCGCAATGGCGGCTATCTCTTCAGTGCCACCCCCCGTTTCAACGGCCGATGCGGCGCAGTGGCTGCCGTGGATGCGGCGCGCCCTGGAGCTGGCGGCCCTGGGGGCGGGGCGCACCAGCCCCAACCCCTTGGTGGGGGCCGTGGTGCTCGACGCCGCTGGCACCTTGGTGGGCGAGGGCTACCACGCCTGCGCCGGCACCCCCCACGCCGAGGTGCATGCGCTGCATCAGGCGGGGCCGCGAGCCCGGGGCGGCACCTTGATCGTGACGCTTGAGCCCTGCTGCCACCACGGACGCACCCCGCCCTGCGCCGATGCGGTGATCGCCGCCGGCATCGCCCGGGTGGTGGTGGCGATGGCCGACCCCAACCCCCAGGTGGCCGGCGGCGGCATCGCCCAGCTGCGCGCCGCCGGCCTCGAGGTGATCACGGGGGTCGCTGATACCGAAGCCCAGGCCCTGAACCGCGCCTTTGTGCACCGGATCCAAACGGGCCGCCCGTTGGGCATCTTGAAGTGGGCGATGAGCCTCGATGGCCGCACCGCCCTGAGCAATGGCGCCAGCCAGTGGATCAGTGGCCCGCCGGCACGCGCCTGGGTGCACCAACTGCGGGCACACTGCGATGCGGTGATCGTGGGCGGCGGAACCCTGCGGGCCGATGACCCCCTGCTCACCAGCCGCGGCCAGCGCGAGCCCGAGCCCTTGCGGGTGGTGATCAGCCGCAGCCTGGAGCTGCCCGAGACCGCCCAGCTGTGGGACACCTCCTCGGCAGCGACCCTGATCGCCCACGGCCCCGAGGCACCCGCCGAGGCTCGCGCCAGGCTTGCGGCCCTTGCGGCGGCGCACCCTGGGGTGCAAACGCTGGAGCTGGGCGCCTGCAGCGCAACGGCGTTGCTTGAGGCGCTGGCAGCGCGGGGCTGCAATCAGGTGCTGTGGGAATGCGGCCCCGAACTGGCCGCCGCGGCCCTGCGTGAGGGCTGCGTGCAGCAGGTGGCCGCCGTGATCGCCCCCAAGCTGCTGGGCGGCACCCCGGCCCGCACGCCCCTGGGCGACCTGGGCTTCACCGCCCTCGATCAGCTGCCCCTCTGGCAGGCCTCAGCGCCCCAGCAGCTGGGCGCGGACCTGCTGTGGACGCTCACCCAGGAGGCCCCATGAGCACCACCGCAAGCACCCTGCTGGCCCTGCCGATTTTGCTGAGCACCCTGGCGGCTGCTGCGCTGAGCTGGCTGCTGCTCGATCTGCTGGGCCGCCGCAACGGCAGCGCCAGCCTGGGGCGCCGCCTGCTGCTGCGCTGCCGCCTCAGCGTCAGTGCCACGGTGCTGCTGGCAGGGCTGAGCTGGTGGCTGCTGGAACTGGGCGGGCAGCTGGGCGCCGATCTACCCCGTAGCGGCGAGCAGGTGCGCAACGCCCTGATCTCCCTGGGGTTGATGTGGACGCTGCTGCGCTGCAAAGGGGTGCTCCTGCGTTACGTGCAGGAGCACCAGGGGCTGTGGCCGCCGGGCAGCAGCCGCAGCCAGTACCTATTTGACCTGATCAACAAGCTGATCACCACAGCGGTGGTGCTGATCGGTGTGGTCGAAAGCCTGCGGCTACTGGGGGTGTCGGCCGGGGTGCTGTTTGCCGCCAGCGGCTTCAGCGCGGCGGCGGTGGGCTTCGGCGCCCGCACCCTGATCGAGAACCTGCTCAGCGGCGTGATGCTCTACATCAACCGCCCGTTTGTGGTGGGCGATCAGATCACCATTCCCGAGCAGAACCAGCAGGGCACGGTCAGCCGCATCAGCGCTTACTACACCGAACTGCTCACCCCCGACCGCCAACCGCTCTACATCCCCAATGCGGTGTTCGCCAGCCAGGCGGTGATCAACGCCCGCCGGCGCGAGCAGCGCGAACTGGTGCTCGAGCTGCTGCTGCGCCCTCAGGACCATGGCGCCATTGAAGCCATCACCGCCGAACTGCAGGCCCAGCTGGCCCAGACCCCTGGTGTAGCCCCCGAGCTGCCCCGACGGGTGCATGCGGTGGGCATCGACGCTGCCGGCCTGCACCTGCGGCTGCAGTGCTTCTGCAGCAGCGACCTCGATCAGGCCCTGGCGCTGCAGCAACAGCTGCTGCTGGCCATGGCCGCCGCCATCGAACGACACGGCGCCGCACTGGCCCAACCGCTGGCTGGGCTCAGATCAGCTCCGGATGACGCGGATCTCCCTTGAACGGCCCTTCCACCTGGGAGGTGATCCAGCCGCCGTAAAAGCCGCCGGGCTGGGGCGTGACGCGCTCGCCCGCCAGCCAGACCGCATCCATGAGCCCTGGATACAGGGCAAACCAACCGGCAATCGGGGTAAAGGCTTCTGTGGGCTCGGGGTACTGCCACACCGCCCGCTGCAGTCGCCGATCAGCCACCACCACATCGCAATAGCGGGCCACCCCCTTCCACTCGCAGAAGCTGCGGCCTGCGGCCGGCTGCAGCAACTCAAGCCGCAGTGCCGCAGGCGGCAGATACACGGTGGGCGGATGGAACGTCTCGCACACCTTGAAGATCTGCAGCGGCCCGCCCTCGCCCCCGGCGGCAGCGGTGTCGCACAGCACCTGGCCCAACGCCTCCACTCGCACGCTGTCGTGGCTGGCGCGCAGCTCGGGCGGCCTTGGGTACTCGGCGACGCGTTCAGCCATAGACAAAGTGGCGCAGCTTGCGCGCCTCCTCTCCCGCCCGGCGCTGCAGCTCCTGGTCGCTGAGGGCCTGCTCCGCGCGCGCCTGCGCGGCGATCACATCGGCCTCATCGACGGCATACCCCGCGCCGCGGGCCAGGGCCAGAAACGCAGCGATCTCCAGGGGCTGCTCCAGCTGGGGCTGCAACTGCGGATCCTGGCGGGCGGCCGTCACAAAGGCATCCAGTTGCTCGAGGCTCACAAGGGAAGGTTCAACTGGGCCTGGTCTAACGGCGCCGCGGTGGTTGCGCTGGAACCTGCAACAGGCTGGATGCTCCACTCCGCAGGATCCCAGGGCTCCAGCAGAGGCTCCAGCGCCCGCAGGCCCGGGCCGTCGACCTGCTCCAGCCAGGGTTCTTCGAGCCCATGCGGAACGATCACCGGCATGCGGTCGTGCAACGGCGCCACCAGGGCGTTGGGCCGGGTGGTGAGCACGCAGCAGCTCTCGAGCTCGCTGCCGTCGGGGCCGATCCAGCGTTCCCACAGACCCGCCAGCCAGAACAGCTCACCGCCAGCCGGGGCGATGCGGCGCCCCTTTTCAAAAAAGGCCGTCGCCGGCATCAGGCAGCGCCGGTGACGCCAGGCGCCGCGAAAGGTGGCTTTCTCGGCCACGGTTTCGCTGCGGGCATTAAAGGGGCGAGGCCGGCGCTTGCCATCGGGCCCCGGTGCCAGAGGGTCCTTGACCCAATCGGGCAACAGACCCCACAGCATCAGCGCCGCCTCCTGGCGGCCATGCTCACTGCGCAACGCCAGCAGCGGCTCACCCGGCAGCACCAGCGCGCGCGGGGCGTAATGCTGCGCCAGCCCGGCCGGCAGCGGGCAGGCCAGCTGCGCTGCCACAGCCGCCAGGGGAGCCTCAAGGGCAAAACGTCCGCACATGCCTGCCTAACCCCGTTCGGATACCCACCCCCGAGGCGGATCGGCTCCGCCTAGGGCGGTCCTAGCTTGGGCCCACTGTCGCGTGAAGCCAAAAGGCCCGCAGCACCATGCCGATTCGTCAGGACGACAACCAGCCGAACCGGCGCATCGGCATCGTCAACCTGGTGCTGATCGGCTTTGGTGTGCTGCTGCTGTTCAGCAACTTTTTGCCGAATCCGGCGATGCAGGTGCCGCGGGTGCCCTACTCGCTGTTCATTGACCAGGTCAACGACGACAACGTCAAGCGGGCTTACATCACCAGCGATCAGATCCGCTACGAGCTCAAGGCCCCGCCGGCCGAAGACGCGCCCACGGTGCTCTCGACCACGCCGATCTTCGACATGGATCTGCCCCAGCGGCTCGAGCAGCACGGCGTCGAATTTGCCGCCGCCCCGCCCAAAAAACCAAGCTTCATCACCACGGCGCTGAGCTGGGTGGTGCCGCCCTTGATCTTCATTTTGGTGCTGCAGTTCTTTGCCCGCCGCAGCGGCATGGGCGGCGCCCAGGGGGCCCTCAGCTTCACCAAGAGCAAGGCCAAGGTGTACGTGCCCGATGAGGAATCGCGCGTCACCTTCGCCGATGTCGCCGGTGTCGATGAGGCCAAGGACGAGCTCACCGAGATCGTCGACTTCCTCAAAACCCCAGAGCGCTACACCGCCATCGGCGCCCGCATCCCCAAGGGGGTGCTGCTGGTGGGCCCTCCCGGCACCGGTAAGACCCTGCTCTCCAAGGCCGTGGCCGGTGAGGCGAGCGTGCCGTTCTTCATCATCAGCGGCTCGGAGTTCGTCGAGCTGTTCGTGGGTGCGGGCGCGGCGCGGGTGCGCGATCTGTTTGAGGAAGCCAAGAAAAAGGCGCCCTGCATCATCTTCATCGACGAGCTCGATGCGATCGGCAAGAGCCGCGCCGGCTCGATGGGTGTGGTCGGCGGCAACGACGAGCGCGAGCAGACCCTCAACCAGCTGCTCACCGAGATGGACGGCTTTGCCGCCAAAGACAAACCGGTGATCGTGCTGGCCGCCACCAACCAGCCCGAAACCCTTGACGCCGCGCTGCTGCGCCCAGGCCGCTTTGACCGTCAGGTGCTGGTCGACCGCCCCGACCTGAGCGGTCGCCGCACGATCCTCGACATCTATGCCAAGAAGGTAAAGCTGTCCGGTGAGGTGGATCTGGACCGCATCGCCCAGGCCACCGCCGGCTTTGCCGGTGCTGACCTGGCCAACCTGGTCAATGAAGCCGCGCTGCTGGCCGCCCGTGCCAAGCGCACCCAGGTGGAGCAGGGCGACCTCAACGAGGCGATCGAGCGCGTCGTCGCCGGTCTTGAGAAAAAGAGCCGCGTGCTCCAGCCCGACGAAAAGAAAGTGGTGGCGTATCACGAGGTGGGCCACGCCATCGTCGGCCACCTGATGCCTGGCGGCAGCAAGGTCGCCAAGATCTCGATCGTGCCCCGCGGCATGAGCGCCCTGGGCTACACCCTGCAGCTGCCCACCGAAGAGCGCTTCCTCAACTCCAAGGACGACCTCGAAGGCCAGATCGCCACGTTGCTGGGCGGCCGCAGCGCCGAAGAGGTGGTCTTTGGCGCGGTGACCACCGGCGCCGCCAACGACCTACAGCGCGCCACCGACATTGCCGAGCAGATGGTCGGCACCTACGGCATGAGCGAAACCCTGGGCCCCCTGGCCTACGACAAGCAGGGCGGCAGCCGCTTTCTGGGCGGCGCCAACAACCCCCGCCGCGCCGTGAGCGACACCACCGCCCAGGCCATCGACCGCGAGGTGCGGGGTCTGGTCGACCGCGCCCACGACCGGGCCCTGGCGATCCTGCGCCACAACCGCGATCTGCTCGAGCGCATCTCGATGGAGATCCTCGACAAGGAAGTGATCGAAGGCGACACGCTCAAGAGCCTGCTCTCGGAAAGCACGATGCCCGAAGAGGCGTTGTCAGGCGCCTGAGCCCTCAACAGAATGCGGGCAGGTTGGCGATCGACGGGTGGATCTGGAGCACTTGCTCGCCAACATTGCCCAGCACCGGGTTGAGGCGCCAGAACCATCGAAATGCCGATGGTCTGCCGATCAAGCCGCAGGCGAGGGGTTGCACTACAGCAACCGCAATGAGCGCCTGGGGATCAACTTTCAGGTTGAGAAGCTGGCTTTTGCCGGCCTCCAGGTCATGGACCCGCGGGTGGTGGTGATCGCTGCAGGCTGCTGCAACGAGAAACATCGCCACGCCCATGAGTCGATCTTTGTGGTGCTCAGCGGCGAAGCCGAGATCCAGATCGGCCAGCAAACCACCGTGCTGGGGCCAGGTGCTGTGGCCTATGTGCCCCGCTGGGTCGTGCACCAGAGCCGAAACCGATCGGCTACCGAGCCGTTGACGCTGCTGGCGATCACCGACTTCGGACTGACCTCGGCCGTGCTCGGTGATTACGACTCCCGCACACGGCTGAAAGCCGGCGGCGTCGACGCCTTTGCGCAAGATCCCCAGACCCCCTGAATCGATGAGCTTTTTCAACACCCTGCCCAGCGACCTGCAGCAGGCGCTTCAGCAACTCGGTCTGCGGCGTCAGCTGGAACCTGGGGACGTGCTGATCGCGCGTGGGGGCTTTGACAAGAACCTGTTCGTGCTCGAAAGCGGCGAGCTGCGGGTCGACACCAGCCGCAACGGGCAGGAGCTGAGCATCGCGCTCAAGCCCGGCGACGTGGTGGGCGAGATGGCCTTTCTCGACAACCGGCCGCGCACGGCAACCGTGATCGCCAGCAGGCCCAGCACCGTGCTGGCCTTTGACCGCGAGGCCACCTTCCAGCACCTCAGCGACAGGCCGCTGGAACTCAACGAGCTGATCAATCGCCTGGCCGGCCTGCAACGCAGCCGTCTGCAGGACGCTGCCGCCAAGGACCAGCGCGAGCATGGCGCCATCGTCGATGCGCTGGCCGCTGAAGCGCTCGCGCACCGCGCCGTCAACCATCCGTACCTGCAGGCGCTGGCGTCGGGGGACCTGCCCGACACCACCGCAGCCCTGGCCGATTTTGCCCGCCACTACTACGGCTACTCCGCCCACTTTCCCCGCTACCTCACCGCCCTGATCTCCAAGCTGGAGCGCCCCGATCACCGCGCCGCCCTGCTCGAAAACCTGACCGAGGAGTCGGGTCAATACGAAGACGAGGAACTGGCTGAACTGCAGCAGTGCGGGGTGCAGAGCGAATGGATCGTCGGCATTCCCCATCCGCAGCTGTTCCAGCGGTTCCGCCGGGCCCTGGGGGTGGACAACACCGATGCCGCCGATGACCACATCGAAGTGGTGTGCTGGCGGGAGCTGTTCCTCTCGATCCTGACCAACGGCTCACCGGCCGAAGCGCTCGGCGCCCTGGGCTTGGGCACCGAGACGATCGTGCAGACCATCTACCAGCCGTTCGTCGATGCGATCGATTGGATCGGCAGCCTCAGCCCCGAAGACGCCGTGTTCTTCCCGTTGCACACCGCCGTCGACGACCATCACCAGGCCACCCTCAAGGCGATCGCCACCGATTTCGCCGCCACAGCCCAGGGTCGTGCCGATCTCGCCAAGGGGATGCGCAAGGCTCTCGCCCTGCGCGATGCCTTCTGGGGCTGGCTGCATGAGCGAGCCAAAGCCCAGCCCGCCGCAGCCTGAACCACCATGAGCAACGCCATCAGCACCCAGGACCTTTACGACCAGGCGGCCGCGCAGTGGAGCCGCAGCGAGCAGCTGCTGCTCAGCGATTTCACCGCCCGGCCGCGGGTGCTCGAAGCCGCTGGCGATGTCCGCGGCCAGCATCTGTGGGATCTGGGCTGCGGCGAGGGGTATGTGGGCCGGCAACTGGCGGCGGGCCAGCCGCGCCGCATCGACGGATTTGACCTCTCCGAGGAGATGATTGCCAGCGCCCGTCAGCAGGCCGGAGCGCTGGCTGCCGAGCAGGGCGGACCGCTGCACTACGCCACGGCCAACCTGTCCGACGCCAGTCAGTTTCCCGAGGGTCAATGCGATGGCGCCATCGCCGTGTTTCTGTTCAACTACCTGAGCATCGCGGCCATGGAGGCGGTGCTGCAGCGTTGCCATCAGGCGATCCGCCCGGGCGGCGTCCTGATCTTCACGGTGCCGCACCCGGCGCTGGCCTTTCTGCGGCCGGCGGAGCCGCCGTTTTACCTGGAGCCCCAGGGGCACACCTACCTGGGCAGCAGCGACGTGCAGTTCGAAGGGCGCATCTGGCGCCGCGACGGGGTGAGCAACCCGGTGCGCTCGATCCACAAGACCTTTGCCGACTACATCGGTGCGCTGCAGCGCAGTGGCTGGAGCGCGCTGCCCGTGGTGCAGGAACTGGGCGTCACCGCCGAACACCTGCAGGTGGATCCCGCCTTCTTTGCGCCGCTGCAGGGCTGCCCGCTGCACCTGCTGTTTCAGCTGCGACGCTGAGCCCGATGCCGTCCCCGAACGCACGCATGACCAAGCCGTTCAGCTGGAGCGCTGCCGAACTCGCCAGCAGGCCCCAGTGGCGCTTCAACGGCAGCCCTGAGCTGCTCAAGCTTGATGCGGCCGCGCTGAACGCCTGGATGGAACCGGTGATCACCGAGCTGACCCAGGGCTCGGGTGCCGCCCTGATCCAGGGGTTGGGGCAGGTCAGCGAGCCCGACCTGCGCGCGCTCTATCTGGCGATCGGGCGCTGCATCGGCAGCGTCGACACCACCTATGGCGAGCTCTACGACGTGGTCGACACCGGCGCGTCGTACCTCGAGAAGGCGATTCCGGTCTCCCAGACCAACGCCTCCACCTCGGTGCACACCGACAGCTCCCGGCTCGAGACCCATCCCCGCTGGGTGGGCCTGGCCTGCGTGCGGCAGGCACCGGTGGGCGGGGGCTCGCGCATCGTGTCGGCGGTGGCCGTGCACGACCACCTGGCGGCCCACGACCCTGCAGCGCTGGCGAGGCTGCAGCAGCCTTTTTTCCGCGATGTGGTCACACCCGGCAGCGAGACCAATGCCCTGGAGCTGATCCGCGGCAATGCCTTTGCCGTATACAGCCAGGCCGATGACGGTCCGACCCTGCGCTACATGCGCTATTGGATCGAAAAGGCCCATCAACGCCTCAACCAGCCGCTCGAGCCCCTGGATCTGGCCGCCTTCGACCGGCTCGATCAGACCCTCAACGACCCACGCTTCCGCTACGACTTCGATCTGGCGCCCGGCGATCTGCTGTTCATCGACAACCACAAACTCGCCCACGACCGCGATGCCTTCGTCGATGACCCGCAAGCACCGCGGCTGATGGTGCGGCTGTGGCTCAATGCCTAGACCTTGACGCCGGGGCCCTCGATCGCGGATAAGGGTTCTTTGAGACCGGCCCATGGTCAGCGCCGCCACCTCGAATGCTGTGCCGCAGAGCCTGCGCGCCCTGGCGGGCAGCGACCTGCTCTCCTCGGCTGATCTAAGCGCCGAGCAAACCGCAGCCCTGCTGCAGCTGGCGGCCGATCTCAAAGCGGGCCGCACCCTCATCGACCTGGGCGGCAAGGTGCTGGGGCTGATCTTTAGCAAGGCGTCCACCCGAACGCGGGTGAGTTTCACCGTGGCGATGGCGCGGCTGGGCGGGCAGACCATTGACCTGAACCCCCAGGTGAGCCAGGTGGGGCGCGGCGAGCCGGTGGCCGACACGGCCCGGGTGCTGAGCCGCTACGTCGATGCGCTGGCGATCCGCACCTTCGGCCAGGACGAGCTGGCCGAGTATGCGCACTGGGCGTCGATCCCGGTGATCAACGCGCTCACCGATCTCGAGCACCCCTGCCAGGCCCTGGCCGATTACCTCACCCTTGCCGAGGCCTTCGGCGATGCGCGCGGCCTCACCCTCACCTACCTGGGCGATGGCAACAACGTCGCCCATTCGCTGATGCTGTGCGGCGCCCTGCTGGGGGTCAACGTGCGCATCGGCTGCCCAGCGGGCTACGCGCCAGACCCGCAGGTGCTGGAGCACGCGCAACAGCTGGCTGCCGCCCAGGGCTGCACGGTGAGCGTGCTGCACGAGCCGCTGGCAGCCGTGCGCGGCGCCCATGCCCTCTACACCGATGTGTGGGCCTCGATGGGCCAGGAACAGGAAAAGGCCGAGCGCGAGCGGGCCTTTGCCGGCTGGTGCCTCAATGAAGAGCTAATCGCCGAGGCCGACAGCCGCGCCATCGTGCTGCACTGCCTGCCCGCCTACCGGGGCCTGGAGATCAGCGCCGGGGCCATGGAGGGCAGCGCCAGCCGCATCTTTGATCAGGCCGAAAACCGCCTGCACGCCCAGCAGGCCCTACTGGCGGCCCTGCTGGCGGGCTGAAGCACCCGGGGGGAAGAGCCTCGATCGAGCCTTCTGCAGTTGACCATGGTCATGACCATGGTCACGAACACAACGCCGGCCAACAGAGTCCTCTCTCACCACGGGCCCTTGGGCTCAGGCGGCAGCGGCCGTCTTGCGCCGCTGATTGGCCACCAGCACGGCAGCGCCGCCAGCGGCCACGACCAGGCCGCCACTGAGCGCCAGAAACACCAGGGTCTGCAGCAGCAACAGGGCAAAGCCCAGAGCCGAGAAGGCTGTGATGCGGATCTTGGCCTTGATCAGCAGGGTCAGCAGCAGCAGCACCGTGGCCTTGAGGGCCAGCACCTTGGCGGCGCTGAACGGGCACAACGGGTTGAACAGCATGACGCGATCGCAGCTGCTCCCATGTTGGTGGCGGGCAGCTAAAACCGCGGCTCCAGCGGCATCATCAAAGACAGCAGCTGCAGCCCCTGAAGAGCGGCATCGGTGCCGTTGCCGGCCGACACGACCGCCAACTGGGCATCGTCCAGTGGAACGCCCTCACCCACGAGGCGCTCAAAGCGCTCGAGCAGTGACGGCTGCACCGGAATACCGCGACTGGCCGCCAGCGCGACCAGATCGGCGCGGCTGCTGAGCCGCTCGAACTGAGCCCGAAAGTGTCCCCCGGGCTCGTTGAGCGCGCAAATCAACTCGGCGAGCGAATTGAGTTCAGAGGGGCGCAGCGCACCCAACTCAGCCACAGGGTGATCAGAGAGGGTGCGGCGGATCTGCTGCAGCACCTCGGGCGGGCAGACAGCAGGGGCAGAGGTCGCCATACGTCACAGCGGCGAGGGTCTAGCCGCAACGTAGTCAGCACATCGATCAACCCCCAACACTCGACAAACAGCCCGCCAAGCGGTACATCTGTATCAACGCGTGCCCCTTGCCCATGCCTGCCGGCCCCACCGAGCCCCTCACCAGCGCGCAGCAGGAGCTGTACGACTGGCTGGCCGATTACATCGGCGTGCATCGCCACAGCCCCTCGATTCGCCAGATGATGGAAGGCATGGGCCTGCGCTCACCGGCGCCGATCCAGAGCCGGCTCAAACACCTGCAGCAAAAAGGCTGGATCACCTGGCAGGAGGGCCAGGCCCGCACCCTGCAGCTGCTGGGCAACATGGCCGCGGGCATCCCGGTGCTGGGGGCGGTGGCCGCTGGCGGCCTGGTGGAGACCTTTGACGACGTGAGCGAGCGGCTCGAACTCGAGCCGGTGCTGGCCACCAAGGGCCTGTTCGCCCTCACCGTCAATGGCGATTCGATGGTCGACGCCCACATCGCCGATGGCGACGTGGTGCTGATGGAGCCGGTCAACGATCCTGCCCGGCTGCGCAACGGCACGATCGTGAGCGCACAGGTCGCCGGCAGCGGCACCACCCTCAAGCACTTTCACCGCCAGGGCGGCACCGTGACCCTCGAAGCCGCCAACCCCGCCTACCAGCCGATCGTGCTGCCGGCCGACCAGGTGGCCGTGCAGGGCAAGCTGGTGGCCGTGTGGCGCCAGGTGTAGCGAGCGGGCCGCGTTGTAAGCTCTCCTGACGCCAGGCAAGGCCTCCGGGCCAGGGCAGAACGACCAGCGTTCCACCCGCCACGCGTACCCACGGGGCCATAGCTCAGCTGGTAGAGCACCTGCATGGCATGCAGGGGGTCAGCGGTTCGAGTCCGCTTGGCTCCATTCCTTCAGACCTCTTGCGGTGCAGGGGGTCTTGAAAAAAAGGCTTTAGCTCAAGACCAAAGGGATTGATGCTTGGGCGCAAATTTGGGCGCAGACAGGTGGACATCAATGACCGAAAGGGGGCCAGGGCTTAGGAGGCAGGGAGGTACGGGCATTGACGTCTTGAAAGCTGATCCATAGCCAGAGCAGTGTCGAACCATGAGCACAGGGCAAAATGTGGGGCTATCAATCCTGAGATGGGCTGGAAGCAGTCCCTGGTATCGCTGGCCCTGGTGGCGGGTCTCCCCTGCAGCGCCCTGGCCCACGGTGGTGGCCTAAATGCTGACGGGTGCCATACCAACAAAAAAACCGGCGACTACCACTGCCATAGAGGTGGTTCGGGAGGAAGCACCAGTAGGGGAGGTGGAAGCTCGATCTACATCGCCCCTGCAGCCAGCCCCCCGCCCAAAAAACAGCGGCCAAAGGTCCCTGAGGCTTCAGGTCCTGTCGTCATGATCTCGGTTGGGGATGGCGACACCATTCGAGTGAAAACTGCCACTGGTCAACCTGTCACCATTCGTCTTGCCTGCATCGATGCTCCGGAAACCGCTCAAGGCGAAAGCGGAGCGACGGCGACTGGCTATCTGCGGATGTTGTTGCGGGGGTGGCCTCGAGATCATTCCGCAGACGGTTGATCGCTACGGCCGCACCGTTGGTGAGGTCATCGCAGGAGGACGCAACGTGAACCTTGAAATGGTTCGTGCTGGAGTTCCTTACGCATATCGGGATTACTTGAGCGGATGTGATGAGAACGCTTATCTCAACGCCGAAAACCAAGCGGAGATGAGGCGTCTCGGCGTATGGCGCTACGGGGGCGAGCAGCGTCCGTGGGATTTCAGGAAGCAGCGCTAGTCACTGGCAGTAAGACCCGACAAATGTCGCTTGCGCCTGCCAGCTGGTGCGGAGATGCTGTGTTCACGTTCCACAAGGGACACCACCTCACACCCCCAATACCATGACCACCACCACCGACACCCTTCAAACGGCCGAAGTTCAGGAGCTGACCGATGAGCAACTGGAGCAGGTCAACGGCGGCTTCTTCTGGTTCTTCATCCCCATGATCTCCAAGATCGTCACAGTGGCCGCGAAGGCCATCGCCGGCCACTTCGCCAGCCAGGGCAGCACAAAATCCGCCAAGGCGCTGGGTGCTTCCGACGACGTTGCCGAGGCCATCGGCATGGGTGTCGACGTCGCCGGCGAAGGCGTTGGCCTGCTCTGAACAGCCCCCACCACGGTCCTCACCACACACTCAGCCCCTGCTTAGGCGGGGGCTTTTTCATGGTGCTTTCACCACTGCGCCCCCACCCGCTTCCAGCCAGCCTTCTGCAATCCCTTCCACTCGATCAGCGCCGCATCCCTGGGCACCCGTCGGCGGCGTTGTAGCAGGGCGGGTGCCCCTGGCATCGGTCTGCCGTGGTCGATGAACACCCACTGCACATACCAGCCGCTGGAAAGATCGCGGTGGTAGCGCCGCACCTCACGCTGATCCGGTGCCTGCAGCCAACCCTCGGTCATCCACCGTTCTCGACACACTGCTGAGCATCAGGCGCAGCTGGTGCAGGACTCAACTCCTGAGCCGACCTCGTGACCAGTCCAACCTGAATTGAACTGATGACTTCATTCTCTCAGCCCCTTAGGGGCGTTGCTGCTGCTGTGTCCGCTTCTGAGCGGATGATGCGCAAGCCGCAGCGCCTCTGCTCCACCGTCTCGTGGCAAACCGCCCTGCGGCTGCAGGAGCGCGCCGATTACGAGGGGCGCAGTTTGTCGAACCTCATGGCCTATCTCCTTGACGCCGCGACGGGCTGAATCGCAGCCGCTGGGGTGCCCTCAGGCCAAGACCCGACAACTGTCGCTTGAGACGGCCATGGATCGCGGAGATGCTGTGTTCACGTTCCACAAAGGAACACCACCTCACACCCACAACACCATGACCACCACCACCGACACCCTTCAAACGGCCGAAGTTCAGGAGCTGACCGATGAGCAACTGGAGCAGGTCAACGGCGGCTTCTTCTGGTTCTTCATCCCCATGATCTCCAAGATCGTCACAGTGGCCGCGAAGGCCATCGCCGGCCACTTCGCCAGCCAGGGCAGCACAAAATCCGCCAAGGCGCTGGGTGCTTCCGACGACGTTGCCGAGGCCATCGGCATGGGTGTCGACGTCGCCGGCGAAGGCGTTGGCCTGCTCTGAACAGCCCCCACCACGGTCCTCACCACACACTCAGCCCCTGCTTAGGCGGGGGCTTTTTCATGGCGAGCTCACCTCGTGGGGCACGCTCCTGAAGCGCCACAGCCATGTGAACCCATTGATGGCGTAACGCTGAACACGGGCGGCTGCGCCAAGCTGGGCAACCAATGTTTGCG
>VGQS01000004.1 GCA_016882285.1 Cyanobacteria bacterium K_DeepCast_35m_m2_155
GCCAGCGCTGCGGGGCACGGGGCAGTTGCCAGCGCCGTTGACCTGTTGGTGCTGCGGCGTAGGGAATGCCGCGATACTCATCGGCCCCGTGGCGCCTCACCCCTCGGATGGGACCCTGTTCAGTCGTTACCACCAGAGTGCTGCTCACCAGCCAGAGCGGCAGCAGGGCAAGGCCGCAGCGATGGAGACTTGTCATTGCGGCCATCATGCTCTGATCTGTACCTAGCAGCGCTGCGCGCAGCCTGTCCATGAAGCGATCACACCACCAGCAGGAGCCTGACGATGACGATCTGCCCCTGGTCGATCCAGGTCGCAACCTGGGCTTGCGTCTGCTGGCCCTGGTGGGGGCTTTGTCCTTCTTGATGCTTGGCCTGGCCAGTGTGCTGGTTCCTCTGCTGCAACTGCCGCGCTCGCCCATGCCTGTGCCGAAGCCCGAGCCACGCACAGCGCCGCTGGCCACTTGACTAGGAGGTGTTGAGATCAGATCTGTGAGCTCAGAGCCGTTGCAGCTGGTCTGGTTCAAGCGTGATCTGCGCCTTGCCGATCACGCCCCGTTGGCCCACGCGGCCGAGCGCGGACCGGTCCTGCCGCTGTATGTGATCGAGCCTGAGCTGTGGCAGCAGCCCGATGCCTCAGCCAGGCAGTGGCAGTTCTGCCGCGAAGCACTGATCGCGCTGCGTCAGGCGCTGGCGGCCCTGGGACAGCCCCTGGTTGTGCGCGTCGGCAGCATCGAATCGGTGCTTGAGCGCGCCCATCGCCATTGGCGTCTTGGGGCACTGTGGAGCCACCAGGAAACGGGCAATGGCTGGACCTACGCGCGCGACAGGCGTGTAGCAGCGTGGGCGCGTCATGCCGGGATCCCCTGGCACCAGAGCCCCCAGTTCGGTGTGATCCGGCCGCTCGCCGATCGCAACGGCTGGGCACGGCGCTGGGACGAACGCATGAGTGAGGCCTTGCTGCAGGCTCCGCCGCGGCTCGAGCCGCTGGTTGGCGTGGACCCTGGCACGATTCCTGAGCGGGTCTCAACCTTGCTGGCTGAGCCTCCATGCCCGCTTCTGCAGCGCGGGGGGCTCAGCGAAGCCCAGGACGTGCTGGCGACGTTTCTGCAGCAGCGCAGTCACCGCTACCACAGTGGTCTCTCCAGTCCGCTGACAGCTGATCAGAGCTGCTCGCGCCTCTCGCCGCATCTGAGCTGGGGCACCGTTTCCATGCGCGAGGTGGTGCAACGCACGCGCGCTCGCCATCAGCAGCTGCAAGGCAGCAGCGCTGCCGGTCGCTGGCCGCTGGCGCTCAAGCGCTTTGAGGAGCGGCTGCACTGGCACTGCCATTTCATCCAGAAGCTTGAGGACCAACCCTCGCTCGAGTTCTCTGAGCTGCATCCGCTGACCGCGGGCCTGCGCGAACCCTGTGAGGCGCGGCTTGAGGCCTGGTGCACGGGCCAAACAGGACTGCCGTTTGTCGATGCGTGCATGCGTTCGCTGATCGCAACCGGTTGGCTCAATTTCCGCATGCGGGCGATGCTCATGTCGGTGGCCAGCTATCAGCTCTGGCTGCCCTGGCGCCAGAGCGGCCTGCATCTGGCGCGGCTGTTTGTCGACTACGAGCCCGGCATCCATTGGAGCCAGGTGCAGATGCAATCGGGCACCACCGGCATCAACACCATTCGTATCTACAACCCGATCAAGCAGGCGCTTGATCACGATCCCGAGGGTGTGTTCGTGCGGCGTTGGCTACCGGAGCTGGCAGCAGTGCCTGCGGTCTACCTGCATCAGCCCTGGACCATGGATGCTGCAACCCAACAGGCCAGTGGCTGCATGGTTGGACGCGACTATCCGCTGCCAATCGTCGATTGGCAGCAAGCGGCATCCCAGGCGCGCGATCGTCTCTGGGCCCTGAGACGTGAGCAGGGCTTCGCCGCAACCGCCGATGCGATTCAGAAGCGTCATGGCTCCCGCCGCTCGGGCCTGCGGCCGGCAGCCCAGCGCAGACGCTCTGAACGCAGCAATCGCCAAAGCAATGCCGTTGCTTCTGGCACTGACCAGCAGCTCAGCCTTGATCTGGGCTGAGCTGAGGATGACGCGTGTCAACCCAAAGGGAGTCGGGCTGCTCAAGGCCGGCCCCTCGCGATGTCTCAGTTGATCTGGGACAGGAACTGCTGGCTGCGCGGATGTTGCGGATTACTGAAGAACTGCTCCGGTGCGGCGATCTCGAGCACCTCGCCATCGGCCATGAGCACCACCCGATCGGCCACCTGACGGGCAAAGCGCACTTCGTGGGTGACCACCACCATGGTCATCCCGCCAGCGGCAAGCTCCTGCATGACCTGCAGCACCTCCTGCACCATCTCAGGATCAAGGGCACTGGTGGGTTCGTCGAACAGCATCAGCCGCGGTTCCATGCACAGCGAACGGGCGATGGCCACCCGCTGCTGCTGGCCGCCTGACAGCTGTCCCGGATACTTGTGCGCCTGCTCATGAATGCCCACCCGCTCGAGCAGCTCCAGGGCCTGGCGCTCCACCTGGGTCTTGGCCCGGCCCCGCACCAGCACCGGGGCCAGGGTGAGGTTGTCGAGCACCGTCAGATGCGGAAACAGATTGAACTGTTGGAACACCATCCCCACCTCGCGGCGGATGGCGTCGCGTTGGCGCAGGTCATCGCCAATGTTGATGCCGTCGATGATGATCGAGCCCGTCTGAAAATCTTCGAGGCCGTTGAAGGTCCGCAGAAATGTGCTTTTGCCGGAACCAGAGGGACCCATGATCACGACAACCTCGCCCTGGTGCACGGTCAGATCGACATTGCGCAGGGCGTGGTGCCCGTTGGGATACCACGTGTTGACCCCGCGGGCTTCGAGCATCACCACGTCTGCTGCAAGGGCTTGAGTCATCGGACTGCGACAGAACGCTGACGGTTGAGGCGAACTTCAAGGGCTCGGCTGCCCAGACCCAGGGCCGCGCAGCAGCACCAGAACAGAAGGGCCAGCACCACATACACCTCAGCATTGCGCCCCAAAAACTCTGGGTTGGCCAGCACGGTACGGGCGGTGCCCAGCAGCTCCATTAAGCCGATCAGTGACAGCAAGGTGGTGTCCTGCAGCAGGCTGATGAATTGTCCGACCAGAGCCGGGAGCGCCACCTTGATCGCCTGGGGCAACACCACATGGCTCAGGGTCTGCGCTGTGTTGAGCCCTAGAGATCGCGCTGCTTCCACCTGGCCGCGTGGGATGGCGGCAAGGCCTGCGCGCAGGGCTTCAGCCACATAGGCGCTGGCGAAGACGGTCAGCACCCAGGCTGCCCGCCAGATGCGGTCGGGCGAAAGGCCTCCCGGCAGCAGAAATCCAAGGATGTTCTGCCCCAGAAACAGCAGGGTGATCAGTGGCGCCCCGCGGATGAACTCGATGTACGCCACCGCTCCCATGCGCAGCAATGGCAGGCCGCTGCTCCGGCCCAGGGCTAAGGCCAGGCCCAGTGGAAGGCACAGCAACATGGCAAAGCAGGCCTCAATGAGCGTCAGCAGCAGTCCGCCCCAGAGTGGGCTCGGCACACGCACCAAGCCCAAGCCCCCGGCGATCAAACCCATGCCGCTCACATAGACCACAGGCCAGAGCAGGGCCCAGCACTGCAGCACTGGCGGCGGTACGCGTGCGGCCATGGCCCCGGCGCTGCTGCGCAGCAGCAATAGCCAGGCCGTCAGGCCCCACCAATGCGCCTGAACCGCCAGGGGCTGCGCCACAGCTGCAGGTGCCCAGAGCGTCAGTCCAGTGAGCACGGCAGTAGCCAGCAGGTCGTTGCGCGGCCAGCTCTGGCGGCGCAGCAGGCCCCAGCTCAGACCGGCGACCGTGCTCAGCAGCCACAGCAGCAGCCAGAGCCGCCAGCGCTGTGGTTCGGGGTAGCGGCCCAAGGCCAGCAGGGTGCTGTTGGCGGCGATGACGCCCCACTGGGCCTGCAGCAGCGCCCAGCGCAGCAGCTGCCACGCTGCGGCCAGCACCGCGCTGATCAACGCAAGGCTGATCAGGCCATCGAGCGGGTTGGCGAAGCACGCCAACCGCAGCGTCTCGAGGGCCGAGAGCTGCTCCTGCGGTGGCAGCTGCTGGTGCCTGCTGCTGCTCATCGCTCGTGGAGCTGCACCAGCCGGTTGAGGCCATTCATCAGCGCTGAGATCGCCAGATCGATGAGCAGATAGGAGCCGAGCACAATCAAGACCACCTCAATGGCCCGGCCTGTCTGGTTGAGTGTGGTTTCAGCAACCGAGTAGAGGTCGCCATAGCCAACGGCAACCGCCAGTGAGGAGTTTTTGGCCAGCGCGATGTATTGGTTGTTCAGCCCCGGCACGATCACCCGAAGGGCCTGCGGCAAAACAATGCGCGCGAGACTGTCCCTTGGCCGTAGTCCAAGGCTGCGGGCAGCCTCCCACTGACCTGGCGGCACCGCCTGCACGCCGCCGCGCACCACCTCGGCGATGAAGGCTCCGGAATAGACCACCAGGGCCCACAGCAGCGCGGTGAATTCAAGACTCAGCCTGATCGGTGCTCGCCAGACCCCATCAACCAACGCGGCAGGTCCCAGATGGAGCCCCGATTTGGCCAGCACCACCCCGGGCAGGTGCAGGGCGCTGGCGCCATCGGGTAGACCGAGAAACACCACGAAGTACCAGAACAGCAGCTGCATCAGCAGCGGGCAGTTGCGGATCACCTCGACATACACCCGTGCCAGCGATCTGAGCAGGGCATTGCGGCTGAAACTGGCCAGGCCCACGGCCGTGCCGAGTGCCGTGGCTCCCACCAGAGCAGCCGCGATCACCCGCAGACTGTTGAGCAGTCCTGACAGCAAGGCCAGCCAATAGGGGTCACCGGCCCCATACGGCAACAGGGTTTCGCCCAGGTCGAACCCGGCCGGTGTGCCGAGCCAGCGCCAGCTCAACAGCAGCCCGGCAGCGCTGAGGTTGACCACCAGGTTGCTGATCAGGGCGCTGATCACGAGCAGCACCAGCAGCGCAGCAGCGGCCTGAATCAGCCAGGGCAACACCCTGCGGTGGCGCCACCAGGGGATGCGCGCCCGCATCAGCGAAACGGGGGGGCGTACAGCAAGCCGCCCTGATTCCAGGGTTTGTTCAGCCCGCGTTCCAGCCCGATCGGTGAAGCGCTGCCGACATTGCGCTCAAACAGCTCGCCATAGTTGCCGCTGGCTTTGATCGCGCGCACCACAAAGTCGGGGGCGAGCCCCAGTTGCTGGCCGAAGTCTCCGTCAATGCCCAGAAAGCGCCGCAGATCGGCCTGGTTGGGGTCGGCCCTGGCTTCAGCAACGCGTGTGTCGATGTTCGCCTGGGTGATGCCGAGTTCTTCAGCCTGCATCAGGGCATAGATGATCCAGCGCAGTGCATCGGCCCATGCCGTGTCGGCCTTCACGCTGGCCGGTGCCAGGGGCTCCTTGCTCATCTGATCCGTGAGCAACACATGGGCTTCGGGCACAGGGAAGCTGCTGCGCTTGGCGGCCAGGCCCGAGCGGTCGCTGGTCACGGCAGCGCAGCGGCCCTGCAGGTATGCCGTAAAGGTCTGATCAGCCGTTTGGTATTTGAGGGGTGTGTAGCGAATGCTCCGCTCCCGCAGCCGGTTGGCCAGGTTCAGTTCGCTGGTGGTTCCGCTCAGTACACAGATCGATTGGCCATTGAGATCGCTGAGGCTGTTGATACCGCTGCCGCGCGGCACCAGCATGCCCTGCCCGTCGTAGAAGACGACCGGGGCAAAGGCCACGTTGTTACCGCCCTTGGCTTCGCGGCTCAGGCTGTAGGAGGTGTTGCGCGACAGCAGATCAACTTCGCCGCTGGCCAAAGCGGTGAATCGCTCGGCCGGGTTGAGTTCGCGGAACTCGACCTTGCTGCCATCGCCGAGCACGGCGGCGGCAATGGCATGGCAGATCTCCACGTCGAGTCCGCGGTAGGTGCCCGTGCGGTCCACAAAACTGAACCCGGGCAATTTGCCGTTGACACCGCACAACAGCTGGTCACGGCTGCGCACCATGGCCAGACGGCCGCTGCTGGGCCCATCGCCACGGCTGCAGCTGCTGATGGCCAGCGCACTCACCAACAGCGGCAGCAAACAGGCCTGCTTGCGTGGCATGGCATGGGGTGGGGCGACTCCATCCTGCCCGTTGCGCTGATGTGCCGCACGATGCTGCAGCGTCTGGCCAGCAGGCTGGCTTGGCGCCAGACCGCCTGCATGAGCCAAGCGCCTGTGATCGACCATGGCCTCAGGCTTGCGGCGCTGTGGGCTGCATGGCTGCTGTTGATGTTGTTTCACGTGGAGCTGGGGCTGATGCCCCTGTTTCACAACCTGCCGGTGGCGATCAAGACCCAGGTCCCCCAGGGCAGGCTGCCGCGGCTGTTTGCCGCCATGCTCATCTACTTTGTGCTGCCCCTCGCGGCTCTGTTGCTGGTGGTGCAGGCGCGCACGAGCCCGGGCAGCTGGGCGGACAGTGGCGTGATGCGCGCTGGACAGTTTGGCTTCAGCGTGCTGTACAGCCTCACCAATGGCGTGCATCTGGTCGCCGACTGTCGCATTCCTGATTCGCGCAGCGATCAGGTGGCCCTGATGGTTGTGCTCACCGCCATTGGCTTATGGATCAACCTCGAGGCGTGGTTGTGGTGGCAGACCTGAACACCCTGGCGCCCATTGTCGCCGGCGGGATGCTGATGAGCCTGATCACCCTGGTGGGCGGCGTGACCGCCCTGCTCACACCACGGTTGCAGCAACGCTTGCTGTTGCCGTTGATTGCCCTGGCCGCTGGATCGCTGCTGGGGGGCGCCCTGTTTCACATGCTGCCCCAGGGGCTCACCAGCGTTCCGCCGAAGCAGGCAGGCCTGGTTCTGGCGGCAGGCTTCACCAGCTTTCTGGTCCTTGAACAAGGGCTGCAGTGGCATCACTCCCATCGGCCCAGGAGCCATGCCGTTCAGCCGGTGGCATGGCTGGTGCTGTTGGGCGATGGGTTGCACAACATCGTTGGTGGTCTTGGAATCGCCAGTACCTTCTTGATCAATCCGGCAGCCGGAATCGCGGCATGGCTGGCTGCCGCTGCCCATGAGCTGCCCCAGGAGCTCGGTGACTATGGCGTTCTGGTGCACAGCGGCTGCGCACCCAGGCAGGCCCTGCGCTGGAATTTCATCTCGGGCCTGAGTTTCCCGCTTGGCGCTGTGTTGGCATGGCTGTGGGCGGGTTCGCTACCGCTGGCTGGGTTGGTGCTGTTTGCAGCAGGCAATTTTCTGTACATCACAGCGTCTGATCTGGTGCCGGAGATCAAGGCACCCGTGCATGCCAAAGCAGGGGCAGAGAGTCTGCTGTGGTTCATCAGCGGCTTGGTTGTGCTGTGGCTTCTGGCCTGGCCTGAAGACTGAAACCTTTTGGAATCGGTAGCCGTTGGTGCATTGGAGCCGCGCCCGGCGCGCGATACCAGGTCCGTGTCGCTTGAGCCCCTGTGTCTGGCAGCTCTCCAACCCTTGAGGCCACGGCCCGGGCTGTCGAAGAGCGCCTTGTTCGATCCGGGATCGCGCTCACCATGGGTGGAGAACCCACCTTCGTGCCCGAGTTCCCTGAGGGAGCCGAATGGAGCGTGGCAGCCGATGGCCCCACCAAGCTCGGCTATGCCCGAGCTCTGGCCGCCGAGCTGCAGAACCGGGTTTGGCCTGGCTGCACGATTCTGTTCTGTCCGGGAAAGCGCTACGACGGCGAGGTCAATCCGCGCTGGGCGCTGCGCCTGATCACCACGGCCGATGGCACCCCCCTGGTGCCATCGCCTGATTTGCCGAAGCAGGGCGGCGGCACACCGCCAGGGCCACAAGCGATCGAGGCGCTGCTCAGCGGCCTTGGTCTGTGCCTGGGAGTGATGCTGCATCCCCTGGAGCTCAGTGATCCAGGCGATGCTCAGCGCCGGGTCTGGGCTGTTCCGTTGGCCTGGGATCAGGAGCGCTGGCACACCACCGCCTGGACCCTGCAGCCTGCGTTGCGCCAGCTCAATGGCGCTGCCGGACCTGCAGGGCTGCGGCTGCCGCTGGAGCATTTCCCCGCCGGCGTGCTGAAGCAGGTGCTCACCATTGAGGTGCATGCCGACGGCTGGGGGGTGTTTTTGCCGCCGGTGCCGCGGCAGCCCTTTGAGCAGTTGCTGCAGGCGATCGCTGCGAGCAGCAGCAGCCTGCTGCCCCCGGAGCTCAGCGGTGTGTTGCCCCTTGACCTGGACGGCCGCTGGCAGGTGCTTGGCCTCACTGCTGATCCAGGGGTGCTCGAGGTCAACCTGCCGGTTTGCAGCAGCTGGCAGCAGTACGCCGACTGGTTGCAAGCGCTCGAAGAAGCTGGAACTCAGGTCGGTTTGCGCAGCTTCAAACAGCAGGGTGATCGCAGCAGCGGCACCGGTGGCGGCAACCACCTGCTGTTGGGTGGCCCGGAGCTCAGCCGGCACCCGTTGTTTGTCAGACCGGCATGGCTGGTGGCCATCCTGCGTTACTGGCAGCGCCATCCATCGCTGGCCTATCTGTTCAGCGGCAACAGTGTGGGCCCAGCCTCGCAGGCGCCGCGCTGCGATGAAGGCAGCACCAGCCTGCTCGATCTGGAGCTGGCCCATCGCCTGCTCGAGCAGCTGCGCGAAGGCGAGGATCACCGCGTTGCCATGGGTGAAACCCTGCGGCACCTGCATGCCGACCGCAGCGGCAACACCCATCGCAGCGAAATCAGCCTTGACAAGTTCTGGAACCCGGCCTGGAGCGCCGGTTGCCAGGGGCTGCTCGAATTTCGCGCCATCGAGTCGATGCCCGACCACCGCTGGAGTGCTGCTGTGGCTCTGCTGGTGCGAGCACTGGTCGTGATGTTGCTCGACCCTGCACGGCGCCCGGCTGCCTTGCATCCCTGGGGCGACGTGTTGCATGACCAGGCGTTGTTGCCCAGCCAACTCCTGGCTGACCTGCACCTGGTGCTCGCCGATCTTGAGGCTGCAGCTTTGCCCCTGCCGGGTGCGCTGTTCCATGCGATCTGGCAGTGGCGCTTTCCGCTGCTGTTGCATTGGCAGAGCCAGGACCTGGGCCTCGAGATCCGCGAAGCACTTGAGCCCTGGCCCCTGCTGTGCGACGTTCCGGTTGAGGGGGGCAGCACCAGCCGCTTTGTGGACAGTTCGCTGCGGCGCTTTGAAGTGATGGTCCATGGCCCCTTCAGCCAGCATCTCCAGCTCAAGATCGATGGCCGGCCGCTGCCGCTCGCAGCAGGTGCTGGCCAGCCGATCGCGGTTCGCTACCGGCAGGAGGCTTTGTATCCCTGCCTGCATCCGTTGATGCCGGTGCATGTGCCGCTGCGGCTGGATCTGGTTGCACTGGCCGATGAACGTCCCATCGCCAGCTGGATCCTCGAGGATCCGGCCAGCGGTTGTTGCAGCCTTGAACCTGGGGTCGGCGCTGCGTCTCAGCCCGCAGCCGCGGCCCTGCCCTTGCGGCCAGCAGCACCGGGCCTGTGCACCATGGATCTGCGCTTCTGAATCGCCATGCCCCTGATCACGGTCAAGACCTCGGCCAAGGCCCCTGAGCCCTCAGCGCGTCAGGCCTTGCTGCAGCAGCTCTCGGCCGAGCTCGCCGCTCTGCTGGGCAAACCCGAGCGCTATGTCATGACCGCGCTGGAGAGTGACGCCGCCATGACGTTTGCCGGCGATAGCGCTCCTGCGGCCTACGTCGAAGTCAAGAGCATCGGCGCTCTGGGTGGTGATCGCACTCGCCAGATCAGTGCCGCCCTGTGCACCCACCTGCAGACACACCTGAGCGTGCCGGCTGATCGCATCTACATCAGCTTTGACGATGTTCCTGCCAACCTCTGGGGCTGGAACGGCAGCACCTTTGGTTGAGGACTGTTGGGGGTCTGGGGGCGACGTTGCTAGGCCAGGAGTTCCTGTCTCTTTCGACTGCGATGTCGCTCTCTGCCATCGAGTGCCCTGATGGGCTCTGCCACAGCCACCACGGCGGACACAACGTCAGTCGCGACGCCCTGCAGTCCAGCCTCAGGCGCCATGGCGTCAGCTGGTGTGAACGCCTGGCCGAGCGGGTTTTTGAGATCTCGATCGACAGCTACAGCCAGAGTGTCGCCCCTGGTCTGCAAGGCAGTGGCTGGCAGCGCCGGCATCTCGATTGGGAGTTCCGTCTTTCCGCAGAGGCGGCAGAACCGGAACGCACCCTGGTCGATGGCGCGCTCAACGCGGTGGAGAGCTTTCTCCACAGCCGCCAGGTCCAGCGACTGTTTGTCGATGAATTGGTGCATGGCACCCTCAGCGAAGCCGGGTTGAGCTCCAGCGTTCGATCTCGGGCCTTGCAACAGTTGATCGAGCAGGAGCTGCTGGCCCTGCTGCGTGAGCAGCGCGACGGTCTGCTCGATCGCGTGGCGCAGGCGGTGCTCGACGAGGCGGGCGGCTCTTTTGAACTGGCGCGTGGCGAGTCCGAATCGGCCCTGCAGGAGGTGGAGCGATTGCTGGTCCACCACGCCGAAGCCAGCCGGTAATCTGTGGCGCATGCGCGCCGTGCCCCTTCACCTCGATCCAGGCAGCGATGTGCGCCGCAGCATCGAGCAGCTGGCCCGGCGTCAGGCGCTGTCTGGCTTCGTGCTCAGCGTGGTGGGCAACCTCACCCAGGCGGCCTTCCAGTGCCCTGGCAAGAGCCAACCCACCCTGCTGTCAGGGGAGCTTGAGATCATCACGTTGCAGGGCACCTTCTCTCCTGATGGGGTGCACCTGCACCTGAGTTTTTCCGATGCTGATTGCCAGGTCTGGGGCGGCCACTTAGAGCCAGGCTCGCTGGTGTTCAAAGGCGCTGATCTGCTGCTGGGCTGCCTTGACGGCTCACCCGCCCAGCCTGCGTTCGCCAGTGCTGCCGCCAGCGCCCCAGCGAGCACGCGGGAGCCGCGCGTCGCGGTTGCTGTGGCGCCTGGGTGCCCTTACTCGCGGCGTGCTGTGCGGTTGCTGAGAACCCTGGGGATCGCCCACAGCCTGGTTGACCCACAAGCCGGTGTGCCAGTGCCCCAGATCCACATCGATGGCGTGTGCATCGGCGGCTATGCCGAGCTGGCCGAGCTGCATGGCAGCGGTCAACTCGACGCCCTGCGCTGAATCAGCGGCAACGCCGCATTGTGGTACTGCATCGTCAGCACATGACCCTCAGTCAGCTCTGAACACAACAGGCTCGGTAGGCCCTGCTGATGGCCGCGATGATCACGGTGATGGAGGATCTGCCGGCCGGAACGCTCGGCTTTGCATTCAGCGGCGAGGTGAGCGGCCGCGACTACGACAGCGTGCTGGTTCCTGCTATCGACCGGGCGATTGATCAACATGGGCGCATCAAGGCTCTGCTGGAGTTCGGTCCTGCGTTCAAGGGCTACACCCTCGAAGCCGCCTGGGATGACACGACCCTGGGGTTGCGTCACTGGGATGGATTTGAGCGGATGGCCGTGCTCAGCGATGTGCCATGGCTGCGGCAGGCGGTGCGGGCTTTGGGGCTGGTGTTTCCTTGTCCGATCCGTCTGTTTGGTGCCGGAGAAACCGACCAGGCCCGGCGCTGGTTGAGCGAATCGCTCGGCACGATTCATGTTGACCAGAGCGGCGAGGTGGTCACGATTGAAATGATCGGCTGCCTCGATGCCGAGGCCTACAGCCGCATCGACGATGACCTGGCCCAGGTGTTCAGTCACCAGAAGCAGCCGGTTCGCTTGCTGCTGGACCTGCGCCAGTTCGATGGTTGGCTTGGTCTGGGCGCCCTGTCGCAGCACCTGGCCTTGATTCGCGACTACCGCACCCTGCCGCGGCTGGTGGCCGTGATCGGCTCGCAGCGCTGGCAGCATGCCGCCCAGCGCCGACTGGCCCGCTTTGTCAATGCGCGCACGCGCTATTTCGACAGCGATCACTTCGGCGATGCCCAACAGTGGCTGTGCATGGGCTGAATCGCGAGGCCTCAAGAGGGCTGGCGAGTCAGCTGCGAAGGTGACGCTTGATCTGTGCCAGCCATTGACCTGGCAGATCGTTGTGCCGCAGCTCAAGCCTGAACATTGAGCGCAGCAGCGGCTGACCGCCCAGCGCAACAGCACCCCAGAGATGCGCAATCAAGCTCAGCGTGAGCAGCAGCCAGGCCAGCAGATGCACGGTGTAGACAACGGGGTCCAGCACCCCTTCACGCAGCCAATCTTCATCCATCAGCTTGCCGCTGCCGATCGCCAGAGCCAGGGCCGCTAGCGGCAGGGCATTGGCGGCGCGCCGTAGCCGCGCCTTGCCCAGGCTCAGGGCATAGGCCCCAAACAGCACGGCAACCGGCAGCAGCAGCACACCCGCTGTGCCATGGATGTCGATCCAATCGCCGCCGATCTCCTGCAACCAAGCCCACTGCAGCGGCAGCCCGCGGCGATCGGCCGTTAGCCACACCAGCAACCCGCTCAGCCAGGCGCTCAGGACCAGCAGCGCCGTGCCCCCGTGCAGCAACCGCAACAGTGAGGGCTGATACGGGCGAGCCATCAGTTCGGCATCGTCACAAATTCCTCGGCAACCGTAGGGTGCAAGGCCATGGTTCGGTCGAAATCGGCCTTGGTGGCTCCCATGCCGATCGCCACGGCCGCCATCTGAATGATCTCGGCGGCGTGATCGCCCACCATGTGGCAGCCGAGCACGCGGCCATCGCTCTGCCGTACGACCAGCTTGAGCAGCACCTTGGGATCGCGCTTGGGCAGGGCCTGGCTCATGGGCCGGAAGCGTGCGCGATGGATGCGAATCTGGTCTGAGCCGTAGCGCTCGATCGCCTCCTCTTCGCTGAGCCCCACGCTGCTGAGCTCAGGTTGGCTGAAGACCGCACACGCCACCAGGTTGTGGTCGACCTGACGGGGTTTGTTGCCATACACCGAGTCGGCAAAGGCCCGCCCTTCGTCAATCGCGACCGGCGTCAGATTGATCCGGTCGGTCACGTCTCCAACCGCGTAGATGTGGGCAATGTTGGTTTGCTGCTGGGCGTTGACCGGGATGCGATGTCCCTCGAACGCCACACCGGCAGCTTCCAGGTTGAGCCCCTCGACAAAGGGCCTGCGGCCTGTAGCCAGCAGGACCCCGCCGCAGCCGATGCGCTCGCCGCTCTGGCTCACCACGGTGAGATCACCGGGGCAACCTTCAATGGCTGCTGGGCTATGGGCGAGGCGAATGTCGATCCCGCTGGCCTGCATCGCCGTCTGCACCGCCTCTGCTGCTTCGCGGTCAAAGCCACGCAGCAGATGATCGCCGCGCACCAGCTGCGTCACGGCCACACCCAGGTTGTTGAGGATGCAGGCGAACTCGCAGGCGATGAATCCCGCACCCACCACCACCATGCGTTCGGGCAATGACGTCAGCTCAAACATGTCGTCGCTGAGCCAGCCCAGGTCGGCCCCGGGGATCTGCGGGCGGTGCGGCCGGCCGCCCACCGCAATCAAGATGCGTTCGGCGCGCAGCTGCTGGGCTGTGCCTGCTGCATTGGCAATGGCAATGGTGTGGGCATCGCTGAAGCTCCCCCAACCACGCAGCAGCTCCACACCGGCTTTCTCCAGAAAGCCAAGGTGCAACTCGTTGAGCCGATCGACCTCTGCTCGCACGCTGGCCAGCAGGGAGCCTGCGTCGTGGCTCAGCCCACCGATCTGCCAGCCGTAGCTGGCGGCATCGGCCAGCTGTTGCTTGTAGGCCGAGCCATAAACCAGCAGCTTCTTGGGCACGCAGCCGCGGATCACGCAGGTGCCCCCGACCCGATCACCCTCAACGATGGCCACCCGGGCCCCGTGACCGGCCGCCCGCTTGGCGGCCGCCAGCCCACCTGAGCCTGCACCCAGAACGATTAGGTCGAAGTTGTTGGGATTCACGCTTTGAGTGCAGCAGCCGACTCGATGATCGCGCGAAGGCTCTGCTCCACCTCTTTTGCCGTGGTCACAAGAGCTGCATCGCTGCTGAGTGCGCTGAGCATCGCCACCGGGCTGATCATGCCGATGCGGGTCTGGCCCGCTTCGCTGTAGACCGAAAGCCGGCAGGGCAGAGCCATGTTCAGGCGCATGTCGCGCTCCAGCACCGCCGCGGCCTGCTGGGGCTGGCAGACCTCGTAGATGCGGCAGTTCTCGTGGAACTCAACGCCCTTGGCGCGCAGGGTGCCACCAAGATCGTGGCTGCCCAGCAGGCCAAAGCCCTGTTGCGGGATCGCCGCCTCTAGCGCCCGGCAGGCCTGCTCAAACGATTGGTCTGTGCTGACGATCACCAGCTGATCGTGAGATCTGTCTGAGGTCATGGTGGACACTGCGAAAGGATGGTTCTGCCAAGGCTTTGCTGTTGCTGCGATGGGTCTCGAGCGCCTTAGCGGCGATTAACACCGAAGAGCCGATCAGCACGGCCGCGAAACCGCGGCGCAATTGCCATTCATTGAGGTGGGGCGAGAGCCTTTGACCGACCACAGCGCCGATTGCTCCGCCAACCAGCAACGGCAACAACAACGGCAGCTGCTGCGCTGGCCAGACGCCCAGGGCTTTGAGGGCCACCAAACTGTTGAGAGCGATCAGCACCAGACTCGTGCTGGTGGCGATCTGCATGGGCAATCCGGCCAGCAGCACCAGTGCCGGCACGATGGCAAAACCGCCGCCCACGACGGAGATACCGGTCAGCAGGCCCACCAACAAGCCTTGGACGGCCAGCGGGCAGCCGGCGCGGGGTTGCATCAGCGCGCGATTGAGCGGCAGTGGCTCTGCGTTCTTTGGCTGGGGCGTTCGCAGCATCAACCAGGCGACCACGGCTGCCACAACGGCAAACACCGCGGGCTGGTGGACATCGGTGATCACATCGTGTTTGGCGAGGGTGCCGCCGATCCAGCTACCAGCCAGTGCTGGCAGGCCCAGCACCACGGCCGGTTGGATGGCGATCTGACGGCGCCACACGCTGGGGATGCTGTTGCCGATGGCCAGCGCTATCACCACAAGCAGCGAGATCGCAATCGCTGCGTCGGTCTTGAGGCCAGTGCCAATCGTCAGCAGGGGCATCAGCAAGATCGAACCACCAGCGCCCAGCACCGCCAGCAGAAAGCCGATCACCCCACCGCCTGCTGCAAGCATCACCAGCGTTGTGAGCGCCATCAGAGCGTCACCCGGTTCCAGGGCATCACGGCCAGCAGCCGGGCCATGCCGCAGAAGCCGCTGATGCCGGCAAACATCATCCCGGCGCCGACGAACCCGCTGAGCCAGATCCAGCCAGGAGCAGCCGCCTGGCTGAGGATCACGCCCAGCAGCACCAGGCCGCCGGCCACGATCTGAACCTGGCGCATCAGCGGCAGCGGTGCACCCTTGCGCTTCTCAAGCGGCAACTGCGCGCCCTGCCAGGCGATGATGCCACCCTCGAGATCGGCGATGCCAACCGCCAGACCGCGCTGGCGCAGGGCGCTCACGCCGCGTTCGCTGCGGGCGCCGCTCTGGCAGACCAGCACCAGAGGCCCATCGGGAATCGGCGCGTCTTTGAGCAATGACAGCGGGATGTTGCGGCTGCCGGGAATGTGGCCGCCGACAAATTCCATCGGCTCGCGCACATCGACGATCGAGATGCGGCCGCTACGGCGCTGTTCGTCGAGCTCGTGGGGGCTGAGGCGCAGGGTGGTGGTGGTGGTCATGGCGTGTGGTTGATGACGTTGTGCGTTGGTTTGGGGTCAATCAGGCGCTGATGGCGCCCTCGAGCGGGTAGCCCTCATCGGCCCAGCGGCTGAGGCCGCCGCGCAGGTTGGCGACCTGGGCGAAGCCGGCCTTCAGCAGCTGCTGGGTGGCTAGGGCCGAGCGGCTGCCGCTGTGGCAGAGCACCACCACAGGCCGGTCCCTGGGGATCTCTGCGAGGCGTTCCTCCAGCTCCGGCAGGGGGATCTCCAGGCTTTGGCTGAGGAGGCCATCGGGGCCGCTGCGCTCCTCGCGCGAGCGCACATCCAGCAGGGTCAGGCGCTCGCTGTGCTCAGCCACCCAGCTGGGGGCGAGCTCGGGCAGCCCGGCAAAGCTGCGCTGCACCGGCGCCCAGCTCGGGCTTGGAGCCATGTCGCCGCGAGGTCTGCCCGAGCGCAGGTTGGCCGGCAGGGCTTCGGCAATACGGTGCGGATGGGGAAGCTTCATGTTCTGCATGTAGCCGACAAAATCGCGCTCATTGGCGGTGCCGCCGAGCCGAGCGTTGAACTGCAGTTCTTCGGCAACCGAGCTCATGCTGCGGCCGGTGTAGTCGTGGCCTGGATAAAGAAGACAGTGCTCGGGCAGCGACAGGATCTGTTCGGTGATCGAGCGGTACAGGGTGTGGGCGTCACCCTGCTGAAAGTCGCAGCGGCCGCAGCCCCGCACCAGCAGCGCGTCACCGGTGAAGGCCATGCTGTGATCATCGAGTACATAGGTGACGCAGCCGTCGGTTTGGCCAGGCGTGGCCCGCACCTCGAGCCAGCGGACCCCAAACGGAACACGATCACCGTGCTGCAGGGGTTGGGTCACGTTTTCGGCGCGCGCCGCTGCCGCAAGGGCGATGCCGCAGCCCGTGGCTTGGTGCATCAGCCAGCTGCCGGTCACATGGTCGGCATGGGCGTGGGTGTCTGCGCTGGTCAGCAGCGTGATGCCCAGCTCCTGAATCAGAGACAGATCGCGAGCATGCTGCTCGAACACCGGATCGATCAACACCCCTTCACCACTGGCCACATCGGCCAGCAGATAGGTGAAGGTGCCGGTCTCGGCGTCAAACAGTTGGCGAAACAGCAGCGCCGACCCTCCAGCTGCTGCTGACAAGGTGCTTGGAGCCGACATGGAACCGCCTCGCCGTGAAACTTTTATGAGCATAGCAGCATAAACGGCTAAAAGGGGAGCCTTCATGGCTGGCCCGTTGGCCCCAGGGCTTGCGTGACCGCGCCTTGGCCGTGGTGGTGAGCCCTGGCCCGATGGTCTATGGTTACCCCATAATTCCTGAAGAGACATAGCTCTGGCCATGGCCCTTGCGGCGCCCTCCCCTCAGTTGCTCGATGAGCTGGCTCAGTTTTTCCGTCTACTCAGTGAGCCGGCGCGGCTTCAGCTGCTGTGTGAACTGAAGCAGGGGCCATGCGACGTTGCAGCGCTGATCGAGAGGACCGGTTTTTCGCAGTCGCACATCAGCCGCCAGCTCAGCCAGCTGCAACGCGCCGGTCTGGTGAGTTGCCAGCGCGATGGCGTTCGATTGATCTATCGGGCCGAGGACGCCCTGGTCGATGATCTGTGTGAACTGGTGCAAACCAGATTGCGCACCCGGCTGGAATCGCAGCTGGCGCAACTCGGCAAGGCCTGAGCCCTCCAAGCGCAAACTCAGATGGTGTGAACGCGGCTCAAGGTCGGGCAGGCCAACAGCAGCGTTGGACTGATGCTGTGCAACTGGCCGCCAAGTGCCGTGAGGGCACCACAGATCATGTCGTTGAGGCGTTGCGCCAGGCCTTGCTCGATCCCCGCGCAATTGATCAGCACAACGTGTTGGCTGCGCACCAGATCGATGGCCGATCCGGCATCGCCGAGTCCAGAGGCGTTGATGACGCTGATCGTTGGACTCGCCTGCATGGCCCAGGTCAGGGAGGAATGGTTCAGATCGCTTGAGGGCAGATCGAACCTCTCGAGCTGTGCCTTGCTGGATCGCGCTGCCATTGATAGCGGTTGCTCTGGCCCCATCTGGCCACGCCGATCGTGTGGCGTCAAAAGCTGCCTCGGCTCAACACATGGTCTGCGACGCACCTTGAGACCCGTTGCCCTGGCTCATGGGTCACGCTGGCGCTGGCGAACCGGCTTGGCTATTGGAGCAGGAACGCTGCGCTGTCAACCCCTGGTGACTTTTCCCCAGCATCAGGCGCGAGGCCTTGTTGCATGCAGACCTGGTGTCTGCAGCGTGGGGAAAACCACAGCCCTGTTTGTGGGATCTGCGCCTCGATCGGTGGAAAGAGGCCTGCTTCAGCATTGCTGATCAGTCTCAGTTGTACCAGCTTTTCAGCACTGGCGATCTCGGCAATCGGTAAGCACCATGGTCGTATCGGGCCGTGCAAGGCATGCAGCGCTGGATTGGAGAACTGCCGCCCCTGCCTTGGCGTTTGGGTCTCCTTGCGTTGTTGGCACGCCTGCTGTTGGCCAACCCAGCCCCCAGCTGGATACCGGCCTCCTTGCTTCCTTGGCTCTCCAGCCTCGATGAGCTGCTGCTGAGCTACGCCGCACTGTTGCTTGCGGCCTGGCTGTTCTATGACCTGCCAACGGCCCTGCGGCTGTGGAGGGCGCCAGCAAAGATTCTGCGTGATCTGGCGTTACTGCTGATCATGAGCGCGCTCACCGTGGTGATCGTTCAACAGCAGGTCAGAATCAATCTGCTCAGCCTCGTGACCGCATCGGCTGTGCTGACGGCTGTGATGGGTCTTGCCGCTCAAGAGACGCTTAAAGATCTGTTTGCTGGCATCACCCTTCAGCTCGATCCACCGTTTCGCCTTGGCGATTGGATCTCGATTGGCGAATCAAGCGGTGTCGTGACGTCATTGACATTGATGAACACGGAGATCATTCGTTTTGATCGATCAGTCGTTGTTTTACCCAATAGTTTTGTAGCCGAAGAGCACTTGCGCAGATTGCGTGCCGATGATCCGCTTGGTGTTCATTTCAAGATTGGTCTTGACTACAGTTATTCACCGGCAAAGGCACAGCGACTCCTCTCTGGCGTGCTCTCGCGCAATCAATCGGTGCTTGCTGACCCCCCGCCATCAGTGTGGATTGATTCCTATGGCGATAGCGCCATCGTTTATGAGATTCTTGCCTATGCGCAAGGCTCAAGTCAATACTCATTGCGTATGCATGAGGTTCGAAGCTCTTTGCTGCTTGAAATCTGGTATGCCCTCAGGCGTGAGGGCCAGACCATTCCGTTCCCAGTAAGGCAGATTCTGGCTCAGCGTCGCAAAGATGCATCCAGTCATGAACTTGTCAATGCCTCAATTGCAGAGCGACTTGAGGCGCTTCGTTGCAATCCTCTTTTTTCTGCTCTTGATGTTGATCTCCTGCAGCGTTTGGCCGTACTGACCAGCATTCAGGAGTATGCGCCGGGTGAATCTGTCGTTGTTGAGGGAGATGATGACGATGATCTGTTTCAGATCGTCACTGGTCGTCTCGAGGTCTGCCGCACGCAGCCTGCTGATGGCCGCCTATCTGTGATTGCCACCTTGAACGATGGCGAGATCTTTGGTGAGATGTCGCTGCTGCTTGATGCTCCCCGCTCGGCGACGGTGCGTGCTCTCGTCGACTGCAGGCTGCTGCGGGTAGAACGTCAGCATATTGCTGCTTTGCTCGATCAGGAGCCCACACTTGTTGAGTCCTTGGCTCAGATTGTCGCGCACCGCCAGCGATCGCTGGATGCATTCAATACAAAGGCTC
Organism: Cyanobacteria bacterium K_DeepCast_35m_m2_155; assembly: GCA_016882285.1. Classification (GTDB taxonomy): domain Bacteria; phylum Cyanobacteriota; class Cyanobacteriia; order PCC-6307; family Cyanobiaceae; genus RGUW01. The sequence continues at coordinate 19,415 of VGQS01000004.1, forward strand.
TTTCAGAATCTGGCTTGGATATCCTTGCAACGATGAAGCATCTGTTTGGATCGATTGTCAGACGCTCCTGACGATCCGCTCAAGCCATTTTCCAACGCTGCAGCTTTCTGCTGCACTGGCGCCTGAGCATCACTTCCAACTCTTTTGTCGTCAACATCAGATGGTCAGGACGTTTGCATTCTTCCCGCACCTGCTCGACCGCAGCGTGATAGCCCGCCAGGAAGGCCTCGGTCAGGCCACCTTGAAACTCGGTTGAAGAAGGGCATCGTTTGCCGTTGTTTGCCATGGTCGATGCCTTTCAGTCTTCTTCTGTTTCGGCATAAAGTGCCCATAGTGATGCATATAGTCCCCTGATCTGTTGATGCAGAAGCGATTCCATGTCTTCAGAGAAGCAGCCACTGTTGACTTGCTCTTCAAGCATGATCAGCTGATGTCTGATCTCGTCGAGTCGTTGGCTGTAGCACGATGTCGTGATGCGTAGCTGATTGGCCATTGACACCCAAAAGCTGCGCCCATCTCAGCACCCTCACGGCGATCGGCTTGCTGCTTCCGGCTGATCCGCATTGGATCTGCTGCAGTGACCCCTATGCTGCTGCCAGTCATTGGCTTGCCATGGTCAGTCGCATCAAGCGTTTGGAACTCAAGCTGGAGAGGGCGCTCTGGCGCATCCGCCTTGTTGCGGTGCTGCCTGTGTTGATGAGCCTGATGAGCTCTGTGGCGACCTTCATTCTTGGTACCAAGCAGATTTTAAAGGCCTTGTTCATGCTGAATAGTGATTCGACCTTGAAGTCATACATCGCTGAGTTGATTGGCAGCATTATTGGAGGCATTGACTTGTATCTGATCGGCATTGCCCTTTTGATTTTTGGTTACGGGGTTTATGAGCTGCTGATATCTCCTATTGATCCCGCCCGCGACGGCGATCAGTTGGGTAGCAGTTTGCTGGACATTCGCGATCTTGATCAGCTGAAAGAGAAGCTGGTCAAGGTTCTTGTTGTGGCCTTGATTGTCTACGCCTTCCAAACCATGATCACGCTGTCGATCAACACGCCCCAGTCATTGGCCTTCTTCAGCCTCAGTGTGTTGTTGCTTGCCCTCAGTGGCTGGCTGGTGGCGGTCGGGCATAGCCAGACCCATGCCGCTGACGGGCGTCATCACTAGCGGATCAGCTCAAACCGGTCCCAGTGGCTGACTGCCTGGATCAAGCAGTACACCAAAGACCGTGATGTAAGGGTGATGCTTGCTCCAACGGATCTCGCCAGAGAGCTGCAATCGTCGGGTGCTGCTGAGCTGCACGGTGATCTGACAGAGATCGCCCTCTGAGCAGCGCACGCCAGCGCGCACGGCCAGCCGCATGCCGCTGGCGCTCAGATCCACGACATCGGCATCCAGGACCTCAGGGTCTGGGGTGATGCTCACCTGGGCCCGCGAGAGCGGACCCGTCGGTGTGAAACGGCTTTCACGGCGGCGATCGAACGCCGGCTCGAGCGCGTCGAGCTGGCGTAGAGCCACGCGAAAGGCAACAAGGTCCTCAGGCTCCACCCAGCTGCTGCGCCGCTTCACAACGCAGCAAGCTTAGGTCTAAATCAGAGCGACACGATTGCAGTGTTGTTGCCCCGTTGTTGGCGGCAATGGTATCGCCGGGTTCAAAGCGGCATGCTGGTCTGCATATGCCGCATCAGGTCAATGCACTTGCAGGAATAGCCCCATTCGTTGTCGTACCACGAGACGAGTTTCACAAACGTGTCACTGAGGGCGATGCCTGCTTGCGCATCAAAGATGGATGTGCAGCTCTCTCCGACAAAATCGGTCGAGACCACCTCGTCTTCGGTATAGCCGAGGATTCCTGCCATCTCCCCCTGCGACGTGGCGCGAATCGCAGCTTTGATTGCGTCGTAGCTGGTTGGTTTGGCCAGATTGACGGTCAGATCAACCACAGAGACATCGGGAGTGGGCACCCTGAACGCCATGCCGGTGAGCTTGCCGTTGAGCTCGGGAATCACCCGGCCGACGGCCTTGGCGGCGCCAGTGGCGCTTGGAATGATGTTCTGAGAGGCCCCGCGGCCGCCACGCCAGTCTTTGATCGAGGGGCCATCGACGGTCTTTTGCGTTGCCGTTGTGGCGTGCACGGTGGTCATCAGTCCTGTGACAATGCCGAAGTTGTCGTGGACGACTTTCGCCAGGGGGGCCAGGCAGTTGGTGGTGCAGCTGGCATTGGACACAATGCTCTGGCCTGCGTAGCTCTTGTGGTTGACACCCATGACGAACATGGGTGTTTCGTCCTTCGACGGTGCGCTCATCACAACCCGTTTGGCACCCGCCCTGAGGTGGGCGCGGGCGGCCTCATCGGTTAGAAAAAAGCCCGTGCTCTCGAGCACGTAGTCAGCGCCGATCTCTCCCCAGGCCAGATTGGCTGGATCACGCTCAGCGGTGATGCGGATGGGCTGGCCATTGACCACCAACTGACCGTTGATGACCTCAACCTGACCGTCAAAGCGGCCGTGGGTCGAGTCGTAACGCAGCATGTAAGCCAGATAGTCGACATCGATCAGATCATTGATGCCCACCACCTCAACATCGGCCAGGCTCACAGCACGCCTGAAGGCCAACCGGCCGATGCGGCCAAAACCATTGATACCGACGCGAAGACCCATAGCAGCGCTCTGATCGAAGCAAATGACAACCCTCTCAGCCTACGGATCGGAGCGGCCCATGATTCGCGTCGGACAGAGCTGTCTGCGGGCATCGGCAAAGGCCATGCCGATGCGCGTGTTGCGGCGATCCACGGCGCTGTCAGCTGATTCGCTGAGCAGGAGATCAAGCTTGTTGACCCACAATTGCCGCGTGGCCTGATCAATCACGCCCTCCTTCTGCAGGGCACAGAGCACGCGCATCGCTCCGTTGCCCTTGCCAAACATGAGCATGAAGCTCTCCTTCTGGCTGAGGGGCTCACGGTTGGGCATCGCTGTGGCTGCAGCAGCAGCCGTGATGCTGATGGCTGCAGCGGCGGCAACGCCGGTGAGCAGGGTGTTCATGCGCATCAGGTGTCGTCGTCTTCCAGCAACAGTTGCTCAAAGGCCACATAGAGCGCTTCATCCCCAGCGGCCTGCGGGCGCTGCGCCTGCTGTTGGCGCCGCCGCTGGCCCTGGCGCTGCTTGGGCTGACCACTGCTCTGCTGCGATGACGGTGGCAACTCGGCCTCCAGCTGCTTGAGCCGTGCCAGCAGGTGAGGCGGCACGTTGCCATCAGGGCTGGCCTGCATCAGCCGTTGAAAGAGCCGCTTGGGATCGCTCTCCGTTTCGAGTGGATGACGGCCCGGCAACGGTTCAAGCTGGTTTGAGGTGGGCTGGGCCGGCGGCTGGGGCAGCGCCTGCGGCAGGCGTCTGCCGAGCTCCTTGAGCTTGTCAAGCGAGCGTTGATCCAGTCCCATGGTCAGCTGCATCCCAACGTGCTGCGGGTGTCACGGCCCGTGACCGGGTTGCTGCCGCTGGCAGCAGCGCAGAGGGTTTTGAGGGCATCCGGGCGCAGGGGCACATTGCTGAAATCAGCCCCTGTGATGGTCACGTTGGTGAACTTGGTGTTGAACGCAAAGGCGTCCTCAAGAACCGCATTGCTGAGATCGGTTCCGTCAAAGACCGCTGAATCCAGCGTCGCTTCACGCAGGTTGGTGTCGCTCAGGTCGGCATCCTGCAGCTTGGCTCCAAACAGCGATGCTCCCTGCAGATCGGAGCCGGCAAAGCTGGCATCGCGCAGGTTGGCCAGATTGAAGGTGGCCCCCCGCAGGTCCTGGTGGCTGTAGTCCGCACCGATCAGCACCTGCTTGGCGACATCGACCGCTGCCAAGGCCGTTTGAGCCGGCCCTAGCCCCAGCACCAGCAGCAGAGCTGCGGCAAGCCAGATGGGCAGTTGCGCCCTTATCGCTGCGGCGGCCTTGGCGATCAGCCGGAATCCCATGGCAGACGTGTCAATGGGGGAACCCTAGAGACAGTTGGGACGAGCCGATGGCGCACTGGGCTGTGGCGGCAGGTTGGGCTGAGCAACGCGTGCTGCGCTTGTTGCTGGCCCGCGGCTGGCAACTTGAGGCACGCAACTGGCGCTGCCGCTGGGGTGAGCTTGACCTCGTGCTGAGCAAGCCCCAGCGGGTGCTGGTGGTCGAGGTCAAGGGGCGATCGAGCGCCGGGCCCGATGGTGGTGGTTGGGGGGCCTTGCGGCCGCGCAAGCGGCTGCGGCTCAGGCGCAGCATCGCCTGCTGGCTGGCTGCGCATCCCCACTGCGGGCGGGCAGAGTTGCAGTTGGTGGCAGCACTGGTCTGGCTACCGCCCAGGCGCGGTGCGGTGCGTTGGTGCTCGCTCACTGACTGGGGTTGACCGGGTCGCTGTACTCCACCCGGCAGAGGTAGTGATAGTTGCCCAGTCCGACCTCGATCTCCTGGCAGCTGGTGCTGGTGACCTGGGCGCCGGCGGGTACCGACTGCATGGCGATGCCGATCGCAGCCTTCTTGTCCCAGATCGATTCACCGATGGCCACCCCGGCTCGGGCGCTGAGCGGCTGCAACAGGGCAGCTCCAAGCAGGAGCGCTGGCATCAGGAGCTTCGGCATGGGGCTGGCTGAGCGCTAAAGATGATCTTTAGCGCCGCTGCGTCCGGGCGTCAGCCGTTGGCCCATCCCTTCTCCCATCACCGCACGCGCAAGCGCTTCGGCCAGCACTGGCTCAAGGATGCCCAGGTCCTGCGCCAGATCGTTGCCGCTGCTGATGTGCAGAGCAGCGACACCCTGCTTGAGGTTGGGCCCGGTCGAGGGGCGCTGACCGAACAGTTGCTGGGCACCGCTGCCGCGTCGGTGCAGGCGGTCGAACTCGATCGCGATCTCTTGCAGGGGCTGGCGCAGCGCTTCGGATCCGATCCGCGCTTTGTTTTGCATGCTGGCGATGTGCTGCAGCTCGAGTTGCCAGCCGCGACCAAAGTGGTGGCCAACATTCCGTACAACATCACTGGACCACTGCTCGAGCGTCTGGTCGGTCGTCTGGATCGCCCTGCTGCCGACCCCTATCAGCGGCTTGTGTTGCTGGTGCAGCGCGAGGTGGGCGAACGCATCCGGGCCCGCCCTGGCTCCAGCAATTACTCAGCCCTGAGTGTGCGCATGCAGTTGCTGGCAACAGCTGAGCGGGTTTGCGCCGTGCCCCCGCGCTGCTTTGAGCCACCGCCACGGGTTGATTCCGAAGTGATCTGTGTTGATCCGCTGCCGGTTGCGCAACGGTTGGCGCAGCCACTGGCCCAACGGGTCGAGCAACTGCTCAGGCTGGCCTTTGCCTCCAGGCGCAAGATGCTGCGCAACAGCCTGAGCTGCCTGCTCAGCGAAGCGCAGCTCGCGCCGCTGAGCGCTGCGGCCGGCATCGATCTGGCGCAACGCCCGCAGGAGATTCCACCTGCCGCCTGGGTCGAACTGGCGGCAGGTTTGAATCGCATCACTGCGGAACATCACTAGATGGCGAAGCTCGCGGTCGCCGCGCCGGCCAAGATCAATCTCCATCTCGAGGTGCTCGGTCTGCGCCCCGACGGGTTTCATGAATTGGCGATGCTCATGCAGAGCGTCGACCTGTGCGATCTGCTGGAGCTTGAACCCAGAGCCGATGCGCTCCTGAGCCTGAGCTGCGATCGCGACGATCTGCCTGTTGATGGTTCCAACTTGATCATCAAAGCCGCCGAACTCCTGCGCGGCCGCAGTGGCTTTCCCGAGCTTGGGGCGGCCATGCAGCTGCACAAGCGCATCCCCGTGGGGGCCGGGCTTGCGGGTGGCTCCAGTGATGGGGCCGCTGCGTTGCTCGGTCTCAATGCCCTCTGGGGTCTCGGTTATACGCCTGATCAGCTGCTCGCTTTTGCCGCCGAGCTTGGTTCTGACATGCCGTTTTGCCTGCAGGGCGGCGTGCAGCTGTGCTTCGGCCGCGGAGAGGTGCTCGAATCACCCAGGCTGGCTCCCGCCAGTGCCATGGGGGTGCTGCTGATCAAACATCCGCTCAGCAGCGTCAGCACGCCCTGGGCCTACGGACGCTGCCGTGAGCTGCGCGGGGACTTCTATCTCTCTGAAGAAGCCGATTTTGAGCAGCGGCGTCAGGCGCTGCGCCAGAGCCCTCTGCTGCAGGCCCTTGCCCAGGGGGGCTCGTTGCCGCGGCTGCGCAACGATCTGCAGGCTGTGGTGACATCTGAACTCGAGGTGGTTGCCCAGGGCCTGCAGCTGCTGGCCCGCGCAGAGCAGGCTCTGGCCGTGGCCATGAGTGGCTCGGGTCCGACGCTCTTTGCGCTGTTCAACGACCGATCTGAGGCGGCAGCAGCAGCTGATGAGCTCAGTGGGGTGTTAGCCGCAGCCGGGTTCGAGCACTGGGTTTCCGCGACCACGGCGCGCGGTGTCAGCCTGGTGCCATGAGCGATTCAACGGCCGCAGACACGCCCAAGCGCAAAGGCCCGCTGAGTTTTCTCAGCGGTGCCCTCACCGCTGGCCTGCTCGCCTGGTTGAGTTACGGGCTCAGCCTGCGGATGGTGCAGTACTACGCGCTGCATCCGCCCCACTACAGCGCCCGCATGGCCCAGAGCATCGCCACGGCGCTCGAAACCTTGATCGTGGGGATCGCCTTTCTGGCCACGTTCAGCTTCGGCTTCATCGGCCTGGGGCTGAGCCTTGTGTTTGTGCGGAGCTTGCTGCCCCAAGCCATGCCCAGCCCTGCAGGTTCAGAGGCGACGGCCGAACCGCCTGCAGGCAGCGCCGAAGCTGACTAGGGTGCGTCCCATGACACTGCACGACCTGGGATTGCTGGTCACCCTGCTGCTGCCAGGGATGCTGCTGTCGGTGCTGCTGCTGAGCACCTTTGCCGCAGGCGGCTGAGATAGGTTGGCCTGACTGAGCGGTTCGCTGTGGCAGACACCCTGCTTTTCAACGCCCTGCGGGAGGCCATCGACGAAGAGATGGCCCGCGATCCCCATGTCTGTGTCATGGGCGAGGACGTCGGTCAGTACGGCGGCTCCTACAAGGTCACCAAGGACCTCTACGACAAGTACGGCGAGCTGCGCGTGCTCGACACCCCGATCGCCGAAAACGCTTTCACCGGCATGGCTGTGGGGGCGGCCATGACGGGCCTGCGCCCCATCGTCGAGGGCATGAACATGGGGTTCCTGCTGCTGGCGTTCAACCAGATCTCCAACAACATGGGGATGCTGCGCTACACCAGCGGCGGCAATTTCACGATTCCTGCCGTGGTGCGGGGTCCTGGTGGTGTCGGACGCCAACTTGGCGCCGAGCACAGCCAGCGCCTCGAGGCCTATTTCCACGCCGTCCCTGGTATCAAAATCGTTGCGGTCAGCACCCCCACCAATGCCAAGGGGTTGATGAAGGCGGCGATCCGCGACAACAATCCGGTGCTCTTTTTTGAGCACGTGTTGCTGTACAACCTCAGCGAAGACATTCCAGAGGGTGATTACACCTGCGCCCTCGATAAGGCCGAGGTTGTGCGTGAGGGCAGTGATGTCACGATCCTCACCTACTCGCGCATGCGGCACCACTGCCTCAAGGCGGTCGAGCAGCTTGATAAGGACGGTGTCAGCGTTGAACTGATCGATCTGATCAGCCTCAAGCCCTTTGACATGGATGCGATCCGTGCCTCGATCCGCAAGACCCACAAGGTGATTGTCGTCGAAGAGTGCATGAAGACCGGCGGCATCGGGGCTGAGCTGCTGGCGCTGATCACGGAGCACTGTTTCGATGATCTCGATGCCCGGCCCGTGAGGTTGTCGTCCCAGGACATCCCGACCCCTTACAACGGCGCCCTTGAAAACCTCACCATCATTCAGCCCCATCAGATCGTTGACGCAGCCAAAGCCCTGAGCGCCGGTCAGATCTGAAATGGCACGTCAACAGGGGTGGATCGCCCTGATCCTGGCTCTGGCGATAGCTGCTGGGGCCCTGCTGCTGTCCTTTCCGCTGCAACTCGGGCTCGATCTACGCGGCGGTAGTCAGCTGATGCTGCAGGTGATGCCTGCCGGCGCCATCAAGCGTGTGGACCGCGAGCAGCTTGAGGCGGTCAAAGCGGTGCTGGAGCGGCGCATCAATGGCCTGGGTGTGGCCGAGTCCACCCTGCAGACCGTTGGCGCCGATCAGCTGGTGCTGCAGCTGCCCGGCGAGCAGGATCCAACCCGTGCCGCCAAGGTGCTCGGCACGACCGCGCTGCTTGAGTTCCGCGCTCAAAAGCCTGGAACCGAAAAGGACATGCAAGCCCTGCTGCAACTCAAGCGGCAGGCCGCGGCCGTTCTGGCCAGCATCCAACCCAAGACCGCCGCAGACGCAGACCCCACGGCGGGGGGCGCTGAGAGCCCCAAGCCCCCTGCACCTGCTCTGCCTGCTGAGCAACTGGCCAACTCCCTGCGGCAGCTCGATGTGGCGGTCCCTGCAGGCAGCAGCGAGAGTGAACAACTTGAGCTTCTGCTGGAAGCCGCCAACCGCCGGATTGTCGCTCTCTATGAGCCGTCGGCTCTCAGTGGCAAGGATCTCACCGGTGCGGGCCGGCAGCAGCAGCAGAGCGGCAGTGGTTGGGACGTCACCCTCTCGTTCAACCGTGAAGGGGGTGACAAATTTGCTGAACTGACGCAGTCGATCGCCGGTACCGGCCGATTGCTCGGCATTGTTCTCGATGGCCGCTCGATCAGCGAAGCCTCGGTGGGACCTGAGTTCCGCTCGGCTGGTATCACCGGGGGCGGAGCCACCATCACCGGTAACTTCACGGCTGAGGAAGCCCGCGATCTCGAGGTGCAGTTGCGCGGTGGTTCCTTGCCGCTGCCCGTCAAGATCATCGAGGTGCGCACCGTCGGTCCCTCGCTGGGTGCCGAAAACATCCGCACCAGCCTGATCGCCGCACTCTCAGGCCTGGCTCTGGTGGCGGTGTTCATGGTGGTTGTCTACCGCCTGCCCGGGCTGGTGGCGGTGGTCTCGTTGAGCTTGTATGGCCTGTTCAATCTGGCGGTCTACGCGCTGATCCCAGTGACCCTGACCCTTCCAGGGATTGCTGGTTTCATTCTTTCGATCGGCATGGCTGTCGATGCCAATGTCCTGATCTTTGAGCGGGTGAAGGAGGAGCTGCGCTCCGGCAACACCTTGATGCGCTCAATCGACAGTGGATTTTCGCTTGCCTTCTCGTCGATTCTTGATGGCCATGTCACGGGCCTGATCAGTTGTGCAGCCCTGTTTGCCCTTGGCACAGGGCTGGTCAAGGGCTTTGCCGTGACCCTGGCGATCGGCCTGCTGCTCAGCCTGTTCACGGCGCTCACCTGCACCCGCAGCATCCTCAGGCTGCTGATGGGCTATTCAGGCTTGCGTCGCAGCACCTACTTCATGCCCTCAGGGCAACTGCCCGGGGGTGCCGTCTGATGGATTCAGCACTCAAGCCACCCTTGCGCTACCTGAGCATCACCCGCCACCGGCGTCTGGCCTGGTGGGGATCGGCCGTGGCCTGCCTGCTCTCTGTTGTGGGCATGGCGTTGTGCTGGCTGAGCCCGGCGATCGGCTTTCCGCTGAGGCCAGGGTTGGATTTCACCGGTGGCACGCAGATTCAGTTGGAGCGGCGCTGCGAGGGCGGCTGCGGTTCGCTCACCGCCAACCAGTTGCAGCGCGACCTGCGGCAGTTGAGCCTCGCGGCTGATCCAGAGACCGGCGCCCCGGCGCCCAACCTCGCTTCTGCCCAGGTTCAGCTGCTCGATGGTGGCCGTTCGGTGCTGCTGCGTTTGCCCGAACTCAGCCCCCTTCAGGCAGCCCAGCTCAGCCAGGGACTCACAGGCGCCCTCGGTCCGCTCTTACCGGACGGCACCGCAGTCAACACAATTGGCCCGACCCTTGGTGATCAGTTGCTCAAGGGCTCGTTGGTGTCCCTGCTGGTCAGCTTTGCAGCGATCGCGCTTTACATCACGGTGCGCTACGACCGCATCTTTGCGGCCCTTGCCCTGCTGTGCCTGGCGCACGACATCTTGATCACCTGTGGATTGTTTGCCTGGCTCGGACTGCTGGCCGGGGTGGAGGTGGATTCCCTGTTTGCCGTGGCGTTGATCACCGTTGCCGGGTATTCGGTCAATGACACCGTGGTGGTGTTTGACCGCATTCGCGAGCAGGGCACTGCGCTCAAGAACCTGCCGATGAGCGATCAGGTCGATGTGGCCGTCGATGCCACCTTGACCCGCTCGCTTTACACCTCATTGACGACCCTGTTGCCTTTGATCGCGTTGATTGTCTTTGGGGGCAGCACATTGTTCTGGTTTGCCGTGGCCCTCACCGCCGGCATCGCTGTCGGCAGCTGGTCGAGCATCGGTATCGCCCCCACCCTGCTGCCTCTGCTGTCACGCCGGTGAAGAAGCCAAGCCTTGGGCTTCGCCGGCTGATGCGTGCCCCATCGCCGCTGGTGATCGCCCTGGGGGCGCTGAGTCTGTGGGATCTGCGCATCGAGTTGCAGTTGCTGGCCCAGCACTTCACCTTCACGGGGCTGCGCGAGGCAGCATTGGCCCATCCACTGGCTGTGGTGGTGTTGTTGCTGTTGCCGACGCTGCAGCGCCTGCTCAGCTCCAGCGGTCCATCAGCTCTCTGACGACCACTTGCTGGCAGATCACCTGCAGCACCACCACCAGGGGCAAGGCCAGCAGCACGCCTGGCAGGCCCAGCAGGGCCCCCAGGCTGAGCTGGGCCATCAGCGCCACCGTCGGCAGCAGGTTGACCGTCTGGCTCAGCAGCAGGGGCGTGATCACAAACGCCTCCAGGTTCTGCAGAGACAGGCGCAGCACCAGCACCTGCAGCACGGCCCCCGGTGACACCAGCAGCGCAATCGCCAATGGCAACAGGGTTGCCACGGTGGGCCCGATCGTGGGTACGAAGGTGAGCAGCCCACAGACCAGGGCGCTCAGCAGGGCCAGGGGAATCTTGAGCAGGGCCAGCCCGGCCCAGGTGAGCACAAACACGCTGATGGCCGAGAGCGTCATGCCGGCCAGCCAACCACCGAGGGCGTGGCGGCACTGTCCCAGCAACTCCTGCATCGAACCCCGATAAAAGCTTGGGGTGACCGCCACCACCAGGCGTTGGTGCGCCCTTGGATTGAGCGCCAACAGGATGGCGAGCAGAACCATCAGCAGCAGCTGCACCACGGAGCTGGCGGCCCCGCCTGCGAAGCCGAGCAACTGACTTCCCAGTGGTTGCAGGCGCTGCAACAGCGAGCCATCGAGCAGGCTGCGCTCGAGCTCGGGCGGCCAGCGGACGCCGCGGCTCAGTTGCTCAAGCCGGCCCAGCAGCTGCGGCAGCAATTCGGTGAGCTGTCGCACCTGGTCGATCACCTCAGGCAGCAACAGCTGCACCAGCAGAGTTCCGACAAGGGCACCCACGCCCAACACCAGGGCTAGAGCCAAGGGCCTGTTCAACGGCACCAGGCGCCGCACCGCCGTGATCGGCACATCGAGCGCGACGGCGAGCACCACGGCGCCAAACAACACCAGCAACACCCAGCGCAGTTCCCAGGCGAGCAGAGCCAGAACGATGAGGGCCAGTGCCCCCAGCAGGGTTCTGGCGTTCATGGTTGCAGCCTGGGCCGCTTCCAGGGATCGAGAATGTCGCGGATCACGACCTCACGCAGGATCACCTGGACACAGACCGCCAGCGGCAGGGCCAGAAACAGGCCCAGTGGTCCAAACAGAACCGTAAACAGAAGCTGCGCCGTCAAGGTCAGGCCCGGCAGCAGGCGCAGCTGGTGATGCATCACAGACGGGGTGATCACATAGCTCTCGAGGTTTTGGACAGCGACGTACAGCACCAGCACAGCGAGCGACTTCCAGGGGCTTTCCAGCAAGGCCACCGACATCGGAAAGATGGTGCTCAGCGTTGGCCCGACGTTGGGAATCACATTCAGCAACCCAGCCAAAACAGCATTGGCGGCGACCAGCTTGACGCCCAGCAACGACAACCCGATGGCAGCCAGTGTGCCCACACACAACGAGCTCAGCGCGACGCCCACAACCCAGGCGCTGAGGGCATCACCGCACTGGATCAGGACCTGCCTGAAGCGCCGCCTGTAGAACGATGGCACCAGCAGCACGCTCACCTCGCGGTAAGCCGCGGGCTGGGCCGCCAGCATCAGCGCAACGGCGATCACGAACAGACCCTGCACCAGGCCGCTGCCTAGGTTGCCGGCCAGGCCCAGCAGCCGGTTGGCACTGCCGCCTAGATCGGGCTTTTGATCGAGACTGTCGCGCAGCCAGCTGATCCCGGCGTCGTCGCGGCCGTAGAGCATCTGGCTCACGCTTGCCATGCTGTTGCGCACCAGACGCAACAGCTCGCTGGCCGCTTCAGGCAACTTGCCCAGCAGCTGCGAAAACTGGTCAACAAAGGGCGGGATCACGGCGGTCGCGATGATCCCCAGCACCAGGCTGACTAGTGCCAGGCTGATCAGCAGGGCCCACGGCCGAGCGACCTGCAGCCGTGTACGCACCGAGCCCACCAGGGTGCACAGCGCTGTGGCCAGCACGATCGCGGCAAACAGGTGGATCAGGCTCTCGCGCAGACTCCACAGCAGCGCCGTAGCCGCAACCAGGGCGATGACACCAAGCCACTGCGCCGGTTTCACAAGCGTGCCCTCAGTCCTCAGGAGCGGCTTCTGTGGCCCCGCCATCGTCCTGGCTGCCGCTGAAGCCCAGATCGTGACTGTCGGCGTAGCGCTGGGCAAAGCGCATGAAGCGCTCGAAATCCTCGTTGTTCTTCCAGGTGTAGGTCGCCTCGAGGGCACTGGCTTTGCCGTTGACAAAGCGTGCTTTGACTTCGCGGGTGACCAGGGTGCCTTCGTCGTCGACCAGAAACATGCCCGTGATGTCGCCCATGGTTTCAGGGGCGAGCGCATCGGGTTGCTCAAAGACAAACAGAGCCTGGCCGGTGCGGCCGTCGCGTGAGCGGGTCAGCCGAATGTCAGGTACGACCGGTTCATCGACGCCGCGAAAGAACTGAATGGCAGCGCCCATGACTGATCCAGAAAGAGCAATGTTAATCGAGCCTCCAGGCCCCTCCTGATTGCCACTGCAGCAACTGCGCAGCCAGGCTCGCATCGCACTGGTTGCTGCCATCGAGTTGCAGTCTGGGAGCCTGACTGCGGCCCAGCAGCTCGTGGTCGTAGCACCGGTCGTAGTAGTCGAGCATCTGGCGGCATGCCGCTGCCATGTCGCCGCTGGCGATCGCTTCGAGTGCCAGCGCCGTGCGTTGGGGGCCCAGCCGCTTGCTGATGCGGCGCGTGGCTTCGCTGAGGGCTGCTTCACCCTGATCGCCGTACACACCAACCAGCCGCTGCACCCGTTCGTCATCACGGCGTTGCAGCTCCACCACGGGCGCCTGCTGCATCTGGCGCCACAGTCCGCCGGGTATGCGGCAGCGGCCGACCTGCGCGCTTTCGGCTTCAAGCCAGAGTGGTGCTGACAGGGCACTGCAGCGCCACAGCGCCATGGCGAGGCGGTTTTCAAAGTGTTCCGTGCTGGGCTGCGGCGCCATGCCAAGCCCCCCGAAGCTGCTGCCGCGATGGTGCGCCAGGCCTTCAAGGTCAATCACGGATCCGCCCTGGCTCTGCAGGGCCTGCAGCAGTTCGGTCTTGCCACTGCCGGTGCGCCCGCCAAGCAGCACCAGCGGCCAGGGCTCCTCAAAACGCGCCAGCACCCAGCGTCGAAAGCTCTTGTAACCGCCATCGAGAAGCTGGCAGTGCAGCCCTGAGGTCTCTGCCAGCCAGGCAACGCTGCCTGAGCGCAGGCCGCCGCGCCAGCAGTAGAGCCTCAGCGCAGTTGTGTCCCCGCCTGCCAGGCCGAGCAGGCTGTTGGCCATCTGTGCCAGACGCGGCCCCACCAGCTCCAGCCCCTGCAGCACTGCAGCGCTGCGGCCCTGCTGTTTGTAGAGCGTGCCGATGGAGCTGCGTTCCGCGTCGTCGAACAGCGGCAGGTTGAGGGCCCCAGGCAGATGTCCCTGGCTGAATTCAGCGGGACTGCGCACATCGATCAACGGGCCAGGCGCGGCCAAAAAGGCGTCAACCGTTAGCGGCGGTTGGCTTGGCATCAGCCCTGGGGCATCGGTCTCAGCTGACATAGTGGGCGCAGATTGGCCGCCTCGGCATCCCATGCTCTCCGGTCCTCCGGCTGCCACCGCGACTGCTGAGCAACTGCTGGACCGATTTTTGGCGGCCTCCGAGCGCCAGCGCCGCTCCCTGTTGCCCCAACTCGAGGCGCGTGCCACCGAATTGGTTGCCCACATTCCCGACCGCCTGCAGCGCTGTGACCCCGATGCTGACGATTGGGCTGCGGGCTTCTTGATTCAGGTGCTGCTTGCGACGATCAGCACCGATGCGCAGCAGCACTGGTGGCAGCAGCATCCCAACGGCTGGCTTCATGTCACCTCGGCGGCAGGCGTTGATCTCGTGCCGCTGCAACGGTCGCTGGTGGAACTGGATTTTGAGCAGGCCGACCGCCTCACCAGTGCCCTGTTGCGCCAGTTGGCTGGCCCAGCTGCCGAGGCCCGCGGTTACGTCTATTACAGCGAAGTGCCGCCGATGCCGGCGGTTGATCTGCAGAGCCTTGATCGCCTGTGGCTGGTGTACTCACGGGGTCGCTTCGGCTTTTCCGTGCAGGCCCGTCTGCTGCAGAGCTGCGGTGGCCGTTGGGACAGGCTCTGGCCGCGCATCGGCTGGAAAACGGCAGGTCTTTGGACGCGTTACCCGGGTTCGTTCACCTGGACCCTTGAGGCGCCTGAAGGGCACATGCCCCTGGTCAACCAGTTGCGGGGTGTGCGCCTGATGGATGCCCTGCTCAATCACCCCGGACTGCAACAGCGCGTGTGAGGCCCAAGAGAGGGGGCACCGTCCGGTTTAGGGTCAAGACATGGCTGCGGTTTCGGCCCGGTGAAGACCCTGCGCTGGTCTGATTTCATCACCCCCTCCACCCTGCAGCTCGCGCCGCTGCTTGACCTGTTGCTTGAGCCTGTGCGCTGTCATGAGCTGCAGTCCAAGCTGCAGCTTGGACTGCAGGAAGCGCTGGTCAATGCCGTACGACATGGCAATGGCTGCGACCCGAGCAAGTGCGTGCGCATCCGCCGGATCGAAACCCCACGCTGGTGGATCTATCAGGTCCAGGACGAAGGGCCAGGACTACCGCTTCAAGGCCGCAGCGCCTGCCTGCCCACCGACTGTGATGCCACAGGTGGTCGCGGCCTGTTTTTGATCCATCACTGCTTCGATGATGTGCGCTGGAGCCGCCGCGGCAATCGGCTGCAGCTCGCCGTCAGCCGCTCGACCTCTACCGCCGTCCGCAGCCTGGATCGCTGATTTCATGCCGCAGCCAGCGCTCCGCATGCTCGAGCAGCTCGAGTGAACGCTGCCGAGCACCTGAAGCATCAGCCGATCCTGCCGGATCGTCCGCGATGAGGTGCACCAGCGCTGCGGCCAGTTGCTCGGCCGCCCGCCGTGATCGGTCGTTTTTGAGCCGGTGCCAGTCGCGTTCAGCAATGCTGAGCTGGCGCTGCAGCGCGATCGCCTGCTCAAGGGCACCACTGGGCCAATCGCCCCGCCGGTCGCTCACGTTGCTTCTCAAGCGATGAAACCGCGCCATCCTGGCGTGAGCTGATCCACAGTCGATGCGCGCGCAGCGATCGCTATCTGGCCTGCAACCGCCGCGTGTGCTGCATCAGTTGGCCGCGCTGATGAGCCTGCCCGTTCAGACCCGCGGCAGCAGTGGTGTTGCGTTGCGGCGTCAGCGCCAGCGCCTGGCCCTGGCTCAGCGGTTGCTCGAGGCCATGCCGCCTGAGCTCTTGCCTGCCGGGGGGGCTGAGCGGTTCTGGCGCGTCCTGCGCTGGGGCGGGCTGGGCATGCTGCTGGCCTGGCTGCTGCAGCGTTAAGCCCATTCAGCGCGGTTTGCGTGCCTGCCAGACCCGGCTCATGAAGTGCGAGGCGCCGCTGATCGCCTCAAAGCCAGCCTGCTTGAGGCGTTGGTCGATGTCGTCGCGGATGTAGTCGGGGTAGTAGGGCTCGTGGAAGGCTTTGCGGAAGTTGTCCATCACCAGCTCGAACTGGGGTGAATCAGCCAGCTGCACCGAATCGGCCAACACCAGCACTCCGCCCGGTTCCAGCAGCCGGAAGCAGTCGTTGAGCACGTTCTGGCGCGCTTCGGCGGGTAGCTCGTGCAGCAGGAAAACGCAGCTGATGCCCTGCATGCTGGCGTCGGCAAAGGGCATGCTCTCGCCATTGCCCTGCACCAGCTGTGGCAGCTCGCCTGGCAGCTGACTCAGCCAGCGATTGGCCTGCCGCAGGTAGGCATGGGACAGATCAAGGCCGACCAGCTGGGCCTGGGGCAGCGCCCCACGAATCTGGCGCAGGGTGCGGCCCGTACCGGTGGCCACATCGAGCACGCGCAGCTGCGAGGCCGGGCGGTCTGCAAAGGCGCGAAGACCCTGCACCAGTGGGCCGAGCACCCGGCGGCGCATCGGGTCTGCATTGCCGTTGAACAGGATTTCGACCTGCAGGTCGTACAGAGAGGCCGAGGTGTCGCTCAGGTACCCGTCACTCTGATGGTGAAAGTTCTGTAGGTAGTACTCCGGATAGGCCTGGAGATCGACGTCATCGGGAAGGTCCTTGACGTTGCGCTCGCGCCTGCGGTTCCAGGTGCGCGGGGTGTCCAGCCATACCAGTGGGTAGCGCGCTGCCCAGTCGAGCCAGGGGGCATCAAACAGCAGCGAGGCTGGGTACAGGCCCCGTTCTGCCTCCTCCCAGTCCAGGTCCTGCAGCTGGTCCATTGACGCTTTGATCTGACGGAACAGCCCTGGCGAAACCGGTTCGGTCTTGGGTGATCCCTCCGGCGCCACCAGGGTCATCAGCCGTGTGCTGGCTTCCTTGTGCACCAGCCCGAGCAGGCCTTTGCCCTGCTGCATGGTCTGGTAGGCGAGCTTGGTCAGCAGATCGGCCATGACGTGGGTGCGACAACGTCGTCAGTCGAGGCCATTCCAACGGATCGTGGGCCCGAGCGCGTTCCTCGCTGGACCACTCACCCAGACGGCTTGCCGGCAGTGAGGTTTCGCTTTGGCGACGACACAACAAAAAGCCCCCTGCACGCAGGGGGCTTGCTGATGACGGTCTGAGCGTTGCCGTGCTGAGCTGCCGATCAGGCGTCGTAGTACATCACGAACTCGTGGGGGTGGGGCCGCTGACGCAGTTGCTGCACCTCTTCGTACTTGAGGGCAATCCAGTTGTTGATGAAGTCTTCGGTGAAGACGCCCCCAGCCAGCAGGTAGTCCTTGTCGGCATCGAGAGCTTCCAGTGCTCCATTGAGCGAGGCCGGCACGGTCGAGATCTTGGCCAGTTCTTCGGCCGACAGCTCGAACAGGTCAACGTCGGTGCCATCACCGGGGTCGATCTGGTTCTTGATGCCGTCGATGCCGGCCATGAGCATGGCGGCAAAACCCAGATACGGGTTCGAGAGGGCATCACCCGAGCGGAACTCGAGGCGCTTGGCCTTGGGGCTGGGGCCGGTGAGCGGAATGCGCACCGCGGCCGAGCGATTGCCCTGGCTGTACACCAGGTTCACCGGTGCTTCAAAGCCGGGCACCAGGCGCTTGTAGCTGTTGGTGGTGGGATTGGTGAAGGCCAGGAAGCTGGGCGCGTGCTTGAGCAGACCGCCGATGTACCAGCGGGCTGTCTGAGACAGGTTGGCGTAGGTGCCTTCGCCGAAGAACAGCGGATTGCCACCCTTCCACAGGCTCTGGTGCACGTGCATGCCGCTGCCGTTGTCGGCGAACACGGGCTTGGGCATGAACGTGGCGGTCTTGCCGTACTTGCGTGCAATGTTGCGCACCACGTACTTGTAGATCATCACGTTGTCGGCCGCGCTGATCAGCTCGGCGAACTTGATGCCGAGTTCGTGCTGGGCCGTGGCCACCTCGTGGTGCTGCTTTTCGATGGGGACGCCAAGGCTGCCCATGGTGAGCAGCATCTCGGTGCGCATGTCCTGCAGCGTGTCGTTGGGGGCGACGGGGAAGTAGCCCTCCTTCAGCTGAATCTTGTAAGCGAGGTTGCCGCCCTCCTCCTGGCGGGCGGTGTTCCAGGGCGCTTCGATCGAATCGACGCTGTAGAAGCTGCTGCCGCTGCCTGAGGTGTAGCGGACGTCGTCGAAGACAAAGAATTCGGGCTCAGGGCCGAAGTAAGCCGTGTCGGCAATGCCCGTGGTGCCCAGGTAATCGAGGGCCTTCTGGGCCAGGGCGCGGGGGCAGCGTGCATAGGGCTTGCCGCTGCGGGGCTCCTGGATCGAGCAGATCAGGCTGAGAGTCTTGTGGCTGTAGAAGGGGTCGATCCAGGCGGTGTTGGGATCGGGCACCATCGCCATGTCCGACTCATTGATCGCTTTCCAGCCGCGGATCGATGAACCGTCGAAGGCCACGCCACTGGTGAAGGCATCGGCATCGATCAGGTCCTCGCAAACGGTCAGGTGCTGCCATTTGCCGTGCAGATCGACGAACTTGAGATCGATCAGTTCGATCCCTTCGTCTTTGATCATGCGAAGGACGTCTTGGGCTGTTTTGGCCATGACACGGGAAGGGGATGATGCCGCATCTCGGGCGGCTTGCAGCGGACCGTACGGATCGCCGGTGCCCTGGTTTTGTATCAGAGGTAACTCTTTTTGCTCTTCCCGGGCCGATGGCGCCATCAGGCACTTTGCGTAACCGTTTCTGTCAACTTGCCCAGATCCCCGCTCGCATCAGGGTTTTCCAGGGCCTGCGGTGCTAGTTTGCGGCCGCTGCAGCGACCCCTTCGACCTGCCATGCGCGATGCCATCACCGGTCTGATAGGCCGCTACGACCAACTTGGTCGGTACCTGGATCGCGAGGCCATCGACCGCATGAACGGCTATTACGCCGAGGCGGCTGATCGCCTTGCTGTGGTTGAGCTGATCAATCGTGAGGCTGCTGAGATTGTGCGTGAAGCTGCCCAGCGTCTGTGGTTAGCGGATCCCGAGCTGATCCTGCCTGGCGGAAACGCCTACACCACCCGGCGGCTGTCGGCTTGCCTGCGCGACATGGATTATTTCCTGCGCTACGCCAGCTACGCCCTGGTGGCCGATGACGTCACGATGCTCAATGAGCGTGTGCTCAATGGCCTTGACGACACCTATAAGAGCCTGGGCGTGCCCACCGGCCCCACCGTACGCAGCATCGCCCTGTTGGCCGATGTGGTCTGCGAAAAGGCTGCAGAAGCCAATCTGTCGGTTGCAACCGGCTGGGTGCGCGCTCCGTTTGAGCACCTCTGCCGCGGTCTGGCTGCCACCAATGTGAGGGCGCGCTGAGCGCCCCTTAGGCTCGCCTGATTGCTCCAGCCCGCCGTCTTGCCTTCCCCCGTGCTGCCCCCCGTCAATTCCAGTCATCGTCGGGCCCTTGATCCGATCAACACCCCGTCACGTCTGCTGTTGGGTCCAGGCCCGTCGAACGCCCACCCGACGGTGCTTGAGGCGCTGAGCCGGACCCCCATCGGCCATCTCGATCCGCTGTACGTGGAGTTGATGGGCGAGGTGCAGGAGCTGCTGCGCTACGCCTGGCAGACCGAGAACCGGCTCACCATTCCGATGAGCGGCACCGGCAGCGCGGCCATGGAAGCCACCCTGGCCAACACGATCGAGCCTGGTGACACCGTGCTCGTGGCGGTCATCGGCTACTTCGGCCTGCGCCTGGCCGACATGGCCGGTCGCTACCGCGCCAACGTCATCACGATCGAAAAGCCCTGGGGCGAAGCCTTCTCGCTGGCTGAACTGGAGCAGGCCGTGGCCACCCACAAGCCCACGATCCTGGCGATGGTGCATGCCGAAACCTCCACAGGTGTGTGCCAGCCGATGGAGGGCATCGGTGATCTTTGCCGTGCCAACGACTGCCTGCTGTTGCTCGACACCGTGACCTCGCTTGGCGGCGTGCCGCTGTTTCTCGATGCCTGGAAGGTTGATCTGGCTTACAGCTGCAGCCAGAAAGGGCTGAGCTGCCCGCCCGGACTGGGTCCCTTCACCATGGGTCCGCGGGCTGAGGCCAAGATGATGGGCCGCAGCGGCAAGGTGCCCAACTGGTACCTCGATGTGACCCTGCTCAACCAGTACTGGGGCAGTGATCGGGTGTATCACCACACCGCCCCGGTCAACATGAACTTCGGCATGCGCGAGGCCCTGCGCCTGTTGGCCGACGAGGGGCTTGAGTCGGCCTGGGCACGTCACCGCAGCAATGCCGAGCGGCTCTGGGCCGGGCTTGAGCGTCTCGGGCTGGAGCTTCATGTTCCCGAGCACCTGCGCCTGCCCACCCTCACGACCGTGCGCATCCCAGAGGGTGTCGATGGCAAGGCGTTCAGCCTGCACCTGCTCAACACCCATGGCATCGAAATGGGTGGGGGCCTTGGCGCCCTGGCTGGCAAGGTTTGGCGTATCGGGCTGATGGGTTACAACAGCCAGCCTGAAAACGTTGATCGACTGCTCAATTTGCTGGAGCGCGACCTGCCCGCGTTTCGCACCGGCAGCGCTGCAGCGGCGCCTCAGCCGGTGGCCGCGCTCTGACGGCGCCGCTGCTTGAACCAGTTGCTGAGCTGATCGCTGGCCTGCTGGCCCAGCACTCCACCGATCACGTCCATGTGGTGGTGAGCGCTGGAATCGTTGGCCAGATTCAGGCAGCTACCCAGGGCACCCCGCTTGGGGTCTAGGGCTCCATAGACCACCCGGCCCACGCGCGCCTGCACGAGCGCACCGGCACACATCGGACAGGGTTCGAGCGTCACAACCAGCGTGCATTGGTTGAAGCGCCAATCCCCCAGCGTCCGTGAGGCCTGTGCCAGCGCGATCAGTTCGGCATGGGCCAGGGGGTCGTTGGCTCGCTCTCGCCTGTTGCTGCCCCAGCCGATGCAACGTGAGCGTTCGTCCAGGACGATCGCTGCCACCGGAACCTCCCCCTGCCTGCCGACCGCAGCGGCACAGCGCAGCAGGCGCCCCATCCACTGCTCGAGCTGCGCGACGTCCGGGGGAATGGCATCCATGGCTTCGTTGTAGCTGAGCATGACAAGCGACAATGGGCGCCTTGCGATCGTCACCCGTTGGCCGTTGCGCCCCCAGTCACACGGGCGATCCCTGCCCTGCCATTTGCCAGCCCCGAGCAGCTTGACCCCAGGCTGGAGGAGCTTCTGGCCGGTGCCAGTGCACAACTCAGCCGCTGGCTGGCGAGTGCCACAAGCCGACCGCCGCTGCCGCAGCTGGCCCTGATTCCCGAGGTCAGCCCGCAGGCAACGGGCCTTGAGCCCATGCGGCTGTTGGCTGATCTTCAGCTGGTGATGGATGGCGCCTACAACCCGAACCATCCGGGGGCGCTGGCTCACCTGGATCCGCCGCCCCTGCTGGCCTCGATCGCCGCAGACATGGTCTGCGCAGGCCTCAACAACAACCTGCTGGCCGAAGAGCTTTCGCCCAGCCTCAGCCGCCTCGAGCGCAGCCTCTGCACCTGGTTGGCCGAGGCCGTCGGCCTGCCCGACGGTTCGGGTGGGGTTCCCGCCAGCGGCGGCAGCCTCTCCAATCTGATGGCGCTGGTGACCGCTCGGGTCAGCCGGGGGCTGCAGCACTGCAGCGAGGCTGTGGTGCTAGCCAGTGCAGATGCCCACGTGTCGCTGGGCAAGGCCCTCATGGTGATGGGCCTGCCGCCAGAGGCGCTGCGCCGCGTGGCCGTTGATGCCAACGGCCGCCTCGATGTTGCAGCGCTCGACGAGCAGCTGGCCAGCTGCCAGCAGCAGGGGATCCCAGTGCTGTCGGTTGTGGCGACCGCCGGCACCACCGTGCGGGGTGCGGTCGATCCACTGCCTCAGATCGCGGCGCTGTGTCGCCGATACGGCATCTGGCTGCATGTCGATGGGGCTATCGGCGCGGTCTACGCCCTGGCCGGCGACCATGCGCTGCGGGTCGAGGGCCTCGGCCTGGCTGATTCGCTGACGGTGAACCCACAGAAACTCCTGGGCATCACCAAGACATCGTCCTTGCTGCTGCTGGCGCAGCCCGAACTGTTGCATCGCGCCTTCGCGACCGGCCTGCCCTACATGGAGAGCAGCTGGGGCGGAGGCCATGGCGGTGAATGCGGCCTGCAGGGCACCCGTCCGGCAGAGATTCTGAAGCTTTGGCTCGGGCTCAGGCAACTTGGCCTCAGCGGTATTCAGGCCATTGTTGATGGTGCGATCGAGCGGCGTCGCACCCTGGCTCGCTTGCTGGCACCTGCAGCCGGACTGCAGCTGCGCCAGGGCTGTCTGCATCTGCTGGCCATGACGCCCCATGCCCAGAGCGCCGTTGCCGCCGATCACTGGAGTCTGACCACCCGCCAACAGCTGCTTGAAGCCCAGTTGATGCTGTCGCGTCCGGTCTATCAGGGCCGCCACCACCTCAAGGCGGTGCTGGGTAACCCCCACACCAGCGAGACGCAGCTCGAGCGGCTCGCCAGCATTGTCACCGCCAGCCTGGGGGAGTGCTCATGACGCGCTCGCGCGGCCGCTGGGTGGCGGTGATCACCGGTGCCCTCTCGATTCTCATCGGCGTTGCCTACCTGGTGCTGATCACGCTGCTCGACAGCCGCGGCCCCTTGCTGCCGCCACCACCTGAGGCATTGGGACTCAGCGCTCCTGCGGCCTCGGTGGCAGTTGCTTCTCCTGCTGGCGCTTCAGCGGCTCGACCACCTGGCTGATCGCGCGCTCAAGAAACCGCCTGAGCTCAGCGTCACGGCGGCTGAGGTCGTACTGGCGTTGCACCACCTCCTGCATGCCGCCATCACCCCAGTCTTGGTTCTGGGCGAAATAGGTGATGAAACTGAGCCCTGCCACCCGCGTCAGCCAGGCGGCGCTGACGGCCTGAACGGCCCTGGCGATCAGCAAGGCAGGCAGGTTGAGACTCAGACTCGCGCTCAACAGGCTGACGCCGCCTTTGACCAGCCCCAGCGCGGCCAGGGTGCGGCCGACCGAAAGCGCAAGCTCCTGGGCGGTGTCGCGGCTTAGCTGGATGCCATAGACGCGGGCGATTTCGATCACCATCTGGGCATTGACAGCGGCTGTGCCCAGCAGATCGAGCCCCGGCAGTGGTGTGACCGCCAGCACGCCTGCCCCGATCCACATGGTGCGATCAACGATCGCTTCAGCATCGCTTTGGCGCTGGCGGGCCAGGAGTCCCTGGCTGGCTTCGCTGAGCCGGCGGCTTTGCAACAACAGGTTGTCGGCGATCAGGTCTTCACCCTCCTGGTGCAGCACCGTGGCGATGCGCTGCAGCAGCGCGTCGACCTCAGCCGGCGGCTGCAGGGGTCTGCCACCCGGCCGGGGGACGCTCTGTGGGGCGGCGCTGGTGGCGATCACATCGGCCGCATCGATCAACCCGCGGCTGCGCTGGCGCAGCAGGCCCAGCAGGCGACTTTCCTCCTGTTCGCCGCGCAGGTCGCACTTGTTGAGCACCAGCATCAGCCGCTTGCCGAGGCTGGCCAGGGTTTCAAACACCTGCAGTTCGCTGGAGCGCAGATCACCATCAACCACCAACAGCAGCAGGTCGGCCTCTGCTGCGAGTTGGCGGGCGGTGCGTTCCCGCCCTTGCCCGCCATCGCCAGCTTCGAGAATGCCTGGGGTGTCGATCAGCCAGATGGCGCGCTGGAGTCCGCGCAACCGCAGCCTGTAGCGCTGGCTGGTGGCCGTGCTGCCCATCGCCGGGCCAACCGTGCCGACCAGGTCCTGAAGCAGGGCACGGATCAACGAGGTCTTGCCCGTTGACCCAGCCCCAAAGACGACCAACTCAAGATCACCGCGCTCCAGCTCCTGGGTCATGCGCGCGCGTTCTGCCTCGAGCACCTGCCGGGACATGGCGTCACGGACCCGCTCCAGGGTCTGATCAATGGCTTCAAGGTTCTGGCGGGCGGCGTCGCGCCTGTTGGCCGGCGCGGCGGCAGTGCTGCTCTCTGCAGAACCGGGCCGGGCCGAACCCGGCCAGACCCCCCGTGCCACAAGCCATGGCCTGAGCCAGGGCCAGAGCACCTGCAGTACCACCAGCACAAGCACCAGAGCCAGCAGGGCCATCACCGGGCCCACCAGGCCATAGGGCAGCACGGCGCTGAGCTGCCACATCAGCTGGTTGATGGCCTGCAGCACCATGCCCACCACCACCAGAGCGGCCAACAGGCCGGCCAGGAGCAGCCACAGGCGATTGCGCATGTTCACAGGTTCAGCCTCGGCCTGCGGCGATGATCTCGCTCCACAGGGCGGCGGCAAGGGCGCTGCTGGCCCGGGTCGGGCGGTTGTCGTCGTTGCCGAGCCAGATGCCGACGACCCAATGGCGATCGGGCTCCAGGCCGACAAACAGCAGATCTCGGCTGTCGTTGGTGGTACCGGTCTTGCCCCCTTCGTTGCCGCCCCGATACGCGGCCCTACCGGTTCC
This sequence comes from Cyanobacteria bacterium K_DeepCast_35m_m2_155, assembly GCA_016882285.1. Classification (GTDB taxonomy): domain Bacteria; phylum Cyanobacteriota; class Cyanobacteriia; order PCC-6307; family Cyanobiaceae; genus RGUW01. Next base: position 43,888 of record VGQS01000004.1, read on the forward strand.
TTGACGCACGACGGCCTGCAGCATGCCCTGCAGCTGGCTGCTGACCTTGACGCTGGTGGCCCTGCGACCAGGACTGGCCAGCAGTGGGGCCTGATCGGCGGCCTGGCGGCAGCGCTTGTCGGCAGGGCCCTGGCAGCCCTCCGCATCGGTGAGCCGCCTGATCGTGCGTGGGGCGTGCCAGATGCCCCCATTGGCAATCGCCGCGTAGGCGCTGGTGAGCTCGAGCAGGGTCACTTCGCTCTGGCCCAAGGCCAGACCGGGTACCGCCTGCAACGTGGAGTTGATGCCTAGATCGCGTGCCTTCTGGACGAGCGATTCGAGTCCAACCCGGCGCGCCAGGCGCAGGGCTGCGGTGTTGCTGCTGCTGGCCAGCGCTGTTGTGAGGCTCAGCGTGCCGCTGCAGGTTGAGCTGTAGCGGATCCCCCCCCAGGCAAGGGGGTCACAGCTCACCGTGGAGCCGGGTGTCATACCTCGTTCGAGGGCGAGGACATACGGCACCAGCTTGAAGGTGCTGCCGGGTTGCCTGAGCGCCATGGAGGCCCGGTTGAACTGGCTCTGGCGGTAGTCGCGTCCGCCGGCGATGGCGAGGATGGCGCCATTGCGTGAATCGAGCACCACGACTGCGCCCTGATCGATGGCCAACCCTTTGTGGCGCTCCAGCCAGCGCCGCAGCACCTGCTCGACCTGCTGTTGCAGGGCCAGATCGAGATGCGTATCGACCAGATAGTTGCCCTCTGCGGCGGCCTGCGCTCCCACCAGTTGTGCGAGATCACGGCGCACCTGATCGGTGTAAAAGGGGGCTCCGCGCAGCGCCGGATTGCTGCGGCAGGCCTGCGGGGCAATCACGACCGGCGCGCGGCTGGCCCGGCGGGCTCGATCGTCGCTGATGCGTCCAGTGGATGCCATCTTGCTGAGCACCTGATTGCGCGACGCCAACGCCCCTTCTGGGTTGATGCAGGGGTCGTAGCCGTTGGGCGATGGCAGCAGGCCCACCAGCAAGGCTGCCTGTTCAAGGTTCAACTGTTTGGCAGAACGGCCGAAGTAGTGCTGTGAAGCATCCTCAAACCCCCAGCCCACACCCAGGTACACCCGATTGAGGTAGCTCAGCAGCAGATCGCGTTTGCTGTAGCGGGCTTCAAGCTGAAGCGCCACCAGCAACTCACGCCACTTGCGCAGCAGGGTCTGGCCATCGCCGACTTCATCGGGATAGAGGCTGCGGGCCAGCTGCTGGGTGAGGGTGCTGCCGCCCTGCAGCACGCGTCCGCCCAACAGATTGGTCACCAGGGCGCGAGCGGTGCCGATCGGATCGACGCCGGGGTGCCACCAGAAGCGGCTGTCTTCGCTCGCCAGCAAGGCATTGATCAGCTCAGCCGGGTAGCTGCTCAGGCCGCCCAGTTCGCGGTGCTTGAGCGTGTCGACACTGCTGATCGCCCTGCCTTGGCGGTCGTAGAGCGCGAGTGGGCCGCGCACGGTGGCCAGACTCCCCCGAATCGGCATCAACCACGCCGACAGCAACAGCAGGATCCCGCCCAAGCCAAGGGCGCTCAAGATCGTCACGCCGACGGCGCGGCGCAGCTGCTGCAGCTCGCGCAACGGTGGATTGCTGAACACCAGCTCCGGCAGGTCACGCTGCTGCGGCGGGCCCAGGCGAACGCGATCACCATCGCCAAGCAACAGCTCGCGGATGCGGCGTCCCTGCCACCACAGCCCGTTGGTTGAGGCGTTGTCTTTGAGCAGCCAACCAGCGCGGCCGTGCTCGAGCTGGGCGTGCTCGCGGCTGATGGCGGCATGCTCGATCACGAGCTCACAGCCGCTGTCGCGTCCAATGCGGTAGCGCCCCGGGATCAGCACCTCGCATTGGCTGCTGCCATCGGCGAGCTGGATCAACAGGCGTGGCTCGGCAGGCGCGCGCCAGCGCTGCCAGCGCTCAAGCCAGTGCTGTCGCAGCGCCTCAACCGTCATGTGGGGCTCTGTTGCTGCAGAGATCGATGGCAAATGCCAGCACAGCCAGATTGATGGCGACATCGGCCACGTTGAACACGGGGAAGTCAATCGGCACAAGAGCCAGAAAGTCGACCACGGCCCCATGGCTCCAACGATCTAGGCCGTTTCCGGCAGCCCCACCGAGCAACAGGCCAATCGCCACGCTCTGCCAACGCCGCAGCTGGTGTTGCCGCCACAGCCAGAAGCCAACAACGATCACCACCACGGCGCTGATCAGCGCCAGCAACGGTTGGGCCTGGCTCAGCATGCTGAAGGCGGCGCCGCGGTTGTACACCAGCTGATGGGCGAGCAAGCCCGGGATCCAGGGCCTCAACACGCCAACGGGCAGGCTCTGCTCGGCCCAGGCCTTGCTGATCTGATCCAGCACAACGACGCCAACAGCCAGCAGGGTGGCTTGCAACCGGGATGGGCAGCGCAGCGGCTTGTTCATGGATTGAGTTTCAAGCCACGCCGCAGCAACCAGGCCAGCAAGGCGACCGCACAGCACAGCAGCATCTGCATGGCGAGCGGCGCCAGCCCGTAGCTGATCAGCAACTGCGGCAGGCGCTGCGGCCAGCGACCCGCCACGGCTCCCAGCAGCAGATTGAGCAGGCCAACGACTTGCAGCACCACGACACCCAGCAGGCTGATGCCAAACAGGCGCAGCAGATCATCCATGCCTTCCTGCCGTGCCAACCGTCCTGTCAACCAGGCCGCTGGTACGAAGCCCACCAGGTAGCCGAAACCTGGATCGAGCACGTAGCCCAGGCCGCCGCCACCTTGAAACACCGGAAGCTGAAACAGACCCAGACTCAAATAGGCAAGGGCGGCGAGCATGGCGCTGCGTGGGCCGCAGACCAAGGCGGTCAGCAACAGCGCCGGCACCTGCAGCGTCATCGGCAGTGGCAGCAGGCTCAGGGGGTCGCTTGCACTGGGCCATGGCACAGCTGCTGTGATCAAGCCGCCGGCCAGGATCAGCATCAGCCCTGCCAGGGCCCCACTCCAGATGGCGATCGTGCGCAAGACGGCTGACGTCGAGACCGAATGAGCCACCATCCTGCTGCAGCTAGGGTCCCAAAGCCAGAGCAAGGCTGCTGATGGATCACGCGGCAGAGGCCATCGACATCGGTGCCCCGGTACGACTGGTAGCAGCGCTGCCCTACCTCAAGAGCGCCGATCCGATGCCGATGTTGCGCCCTGCCGACCTCGTCGGCCCCGATGAGATCGGCCAGGTTGTCGCGCTGCGTTCAGGCGATCAGTTGGCGGTGCGCTTTCGCCGCGGCACCTTTCTGATCGCCCGCAGCAGTCTGCAGATGTGTTGACTCTTGCGCTTGCTGCCTAAGGCCTCGCACTCATCAATGGATGGGACCTGTAGGCCTGCTCAGCTGCCTTGAGACCCTCCGCTGGCCCGCACAGGCTCAGACTCGGCGCGTTGAGATGGGATCGGGCCACCGCCAGCAGGGCGTCTGCGTCCAGAGCGTCGATGCGCTCGAGTGCCTGTGCGATGGCGTCATCGCCAAGGCCAAAGCCCAGCAGCAGGGCCTGGCGGTCGGCAATCTGACTGCAGGTTTGACGGCCCATGGCCTCCTGGCCCCTGTATTTGGCCTTGGCCAGGGCCAGCTGCTCAGGCGTCAGAGGGGTCTCCAGCAGGCGTTGCCATTCATCGAGCAGGACACTGGTGGCTTCGCCGGCTCGATCAACTGTGCTCGACAGGTGCCAGATGAACGGTGTGGGCCCGCGCCGGGCTGGCATGTGCACGCCCACGTCATAGGCAAGGCCGCGCTCTTCGCGCATCACCAAAAACAGGCGACTTGACATGCCAAGGCCCAGATGGGCCTGCAGCAGGCGCAGCGGCAGGTTGTCCCGATCCCCAAGCGGTGGCACGCGGCAACCCAGCATCAGCACCACCTGTTCGGTGTCTTCTGCGTGCAGTGCCAACCCCGGAGCAGCAGCAGGATGGTCCAGCGCCAGTGGTGTGCCTGCCGCGGCGCTGCTCCATGGGCTCAGGCGCAGGTGATCCTCCAGCAGCTCTGCTGTGCCTGGGGGAATGACCCCACAGAGAACCATGGCAGCCCCAGAGCGGCCCAGATCCTGACTGAGCGTCTGCAGGTCGGCGCGTTGGATCGCGCTCAACTCGCCTTCAACCCCTAGCGGGTCGTGCCCATAGGGCCCTGTGCCATAGAGCTGCTGGCGCAGGGCCTCATGGCACAACTGAAACGGATCCTCTTTGAGCCTTTGCAGGCTTTGCAGATTGAGCTGGCGCTCAATGTCGAGCTGGTCAGCCTCCAGCCGCGGCTGCGCCACCATCTCAAGCAGCAGCGGCAACAGCTGCG
>VGQS01000005.1 GCA_016882285.1 Cyanobacteria bacterium K_DeepCast_35m_m2_155
GGGATCGGCAGCAGCTGCACGATCGGTGTGCCCTTGGCGCTGCGGCTGCAGATCGGCACGCGGTAAGCGGGCACGGTGTACACCACGCCGCGATCCGAAAACAGCAACAGGCTGTCGTGGTCGTTGCAGCTGATGAACAGCTTGACGGCCTCTTCGCCCTGGCTGCGGGTGCCTGCTTTGCCGCGGGTGCCGCGGCTGGTGGCCTCAAATTCATTGACCGGCATCCGCTTGAGGTAGCCGTTCTCGGTGAGCATGACGACCGAGCGCTCGTTGGCGATCAGGTCGATGTCTTCCAGCCCGCCCTCGATGTCGAGGATTTCGGTGCGACGCGGGGAGTCAAAGCGGCTGCGGATTGCTCCCAGCTCGTCGGTGATCAAGCCAAGAACGCGCTCGCGGCGGCCGAGAATGTCCTGGTAGTCGGCGATCTTGGCAACCAGATCCTCGTGCTCCAGGCGGATCTTGTCGGCTTCCAGCGCCGTCAGGCGCCGCAGCTGCATCTGCAGGATGGCGTCGGCCTGGATCTCGCTGAGGCCGTGGCGCTCCTGCAATTGCTGGCGCGCCGTGGCGGTGTCCGAGGCGGCACGGATCAGGGCGATGATCGGGTCGAGCTGATCGAGGGCCAGCAGCAGGCCCAGCAGGATGTGGTCGCGCTCTTCGGCCTTGCGCAGGAAGTAGCGCGTGCGCCGCTCGATCGTCTCGATGCGGAAGTCGAGGAAGACCTCGAGCATCTTGCGCAGGGTGAGCAGGATCGGCTCGCCGCCCACCAGCGCCAGCATGTAGGCGCTGAAGTTGTTCTGCAGCGGAGTCAGCTTGAACAGATTGTTGAGCACCACCTGGGGGTAGGCGTCCCGCCGCAGTTCGATCACGATGCGCATGCCGTCGCGATCCGATTCGTCGCGAATGTCGGCGATCCCCTCGAGCTTTTTGTCGTTGACCAGTTCGGCAATGCGCTCGATCAGCGCCGCCTTGTTGGTCTGGTAGGGCAATTGCGTGATGATCACCGCATCGCGGTCAGGGCGACCGGTCGCCTCGATCGTCTCGATTGCGGCCACGCCGCGCATGGTGATCGAGCCGCGGCCTGTGGTGTAGGTCTCGCGGATGCCGCTGCGCCCCAGAATCTGCCCGCCGGTAGGGAAGTCGGGCCCGGGAATGATCGCCATCAGCTCCCGATCCGTGATCTCGGGATTGGCGATCAGGGCCAGCAGGCCGTCGATCAGCTCGCCCAGGTTGTGGGGTGGAATGTTGGTCGCCATGCCCACGGCGATCCCCGAGGAGCCGTTGAGCAGCAGCTGGGGGATGCGCGCCGGCATCACCGTTGGCTCCTGCTGGGAGCCATCGAAGTTGTCGACGAAATCGACTGTTTCGGCCTCGATGTCCTCGAGCAGGCTGTCGGTGGTCAGGGCCTGCAGCCGCGACTCGGTGTAACGCATGGCGGCCGGTGGATCGTTGTCCACCGAGCCGAAGTTGCCATGCCCGTCGATCAGGGGCATGCGCATCGAAAAGTCCTGGGCCATGCGCACCAGGGCGTCGTACACCGCCGTGTCGCCGTGCGGGTGGTACTTACCCAGCACCTCACCGACCACGCGGGCGCATTTGCGGTAGGGGCGGTCGCTGGTGAGGCCCAGCTCGTACATCGCATAAAGGATGCGGCGATGCACCGGTTTGAGACCGTCGCGGGCATCGGGCAGAGCCCGTCCCACGATCACGCTCATCGCATACTCCAGATAGGAGCGCGACATCTCGTTGCGGAGGTCGGTCTGGATGACCCTGGAGCTTGGATCGCTGCCGGATTCGCCGGAAGGTTCAGGTCCGGTTGGATCCGCCATGCGACAACGACACCATCAAACTCAATTCTACCGAAACCCTTGCGAGCTGGCACTTTGTTGCCAGCTCAGCCCTCAGCTGCGGGTCAATGAACCATGAGCGCAAGGCGTCCTGGCCATCAGGTGAGCGAGCAACGCTGTCTGCAACAGCTCCAGCAGAAGCAGCGCGACGGCGATCTGCAGGTGCGCACGGCGGCCGAGTACCGCGACCTGGTGCAGCATCAAGGCCTTGATGCGGCCTACCAGCAGACCGATGTGGTCGCGGCGGCTGACACCGTGCTCAGCGATCAGGGCAGCGTGCTGCTGACCCTGGGGCCCTGCGATCCACCGATTCGCTTCAAGGAGGTGCAACTCGGTGGGGTGGCGGCCCAGGTGGCTGGCTCTGGCGGCGAGCTGGTGCTCCCGTTGGGCGGCGCCCTGGGGGAACCCGCGCGCCGCAGCGGAGCTCAGGTGCTGGCTGAGCTGTTGGCGGGTCAGCCGTTGCCACTGCAGGGGCTGGGCGAACCGACCGCCTTGCAGCCCCGCCAGGAGCTCAGCGGCGAGGCACGCCTGGGTGACTTTGGTGTGGCACGTCTGCTGCTGCACCGCGCCATCTGTGAAAACGGCATCGTTGCGGTCAACAGTGCCGATGGCTTGTTGCGCAGCAGCTATGGCCCCTTGCTGGGCCCGTTGGTCTCAGGTCTCTACAGCTGCGCCGGTGCCGGCAGCATCGGTCTGACGATGCCGGCATTGTCGCAGCTTGGTGCTGGTTCGCCTGTGCTGGTGGGGGGCGGTGTGGGCTGGGTGCTGGGCGCGGGCAGTGGTCATCACCCAGGCGCCCGCCGCCAGGCCAGTGGCCACGCCTGCGTGCCGGCTGCCTGCGCCGCCGTCATGGTCGATCTTGAGCAGCTGCGGCCTGAGGTCGTTCGAGCCTGTTATCTCGAAGGCCATGGTGCTGCGCTCTTGCTGCCGATCGCAGCCCCTGTCCTGCTGCTGAGCCGGGCGGCGGCCGAACAGGCCGCGGCAGGCAACGATGCCCTGCAGGCACCCGTGCTCGATCTGGCGGTGCCAAGACGGGTCAAGCCGCAGCTGGGGTCCCTGAGCTATGCGCAGCTTCACAGCGGAGTTGCGCGTGTTCAAGAGCGCACCTTGCGTTGTGCCCCAGCCCACAGTCCCAGGCTCGCTGAAGCGGCTGCTGAGCAGCTGCGTACGGCTTTGCTGGAGAACCGTTTTCCGCTGCAGCTGCCGTTGCATCCGCTGCCCAGCACGCCCGCGCTGCGGCCGTTTGACCCTTAAAACCCTTGTTGGCAGCGGCCTGGTAGACCCTTTGGCAAGGCATCTGGTAGCGGCGTTGAGAGCAGGAGCAAGCGTGTTCGGTTGATACCGTGGTCCGAATGCTTCCTGACCCGGTGACCATTCAGCTCGGACGCTCCCGTACCGTTCGCCGCGCCTACGGCATCGACGAAATCGCCCTGGTGCCTGGCGGCCGCACCGTTGATCCTGTGGTCACCGACAGCAGCTGGACCCTGGGCGGGGTGAGCCGTGAGATCCCGATCATCGCCAGCGCCATGGATGGCGTTGTCGATGTGGGCATGTGCGTTGAGCTGACCAAACAGGGTGCTCTGGGCGTGCTCAACCTTGAGGGCGTTCAGTGCCGTTATGACGATCCGAATCCGGCCCTCGATCGCATTGCTGCAGTGGGCAAGGACGAGTTCGTGCCGCTCATGCAGGAGCTGTACAGCCAGCCGGTGCGCGAAGACCTGATTCGCAAGCGGATTGCGGAGATCAAACAGCGCGGCGGTATCGCCGCCGTCAGCGCCACGCCAGTGGCCGCCCTGAAGTTCGGTAAGGCCATTGCTGAAGCGGGTGCTGATCTGTTCTTTGTGCAGGCCACGGTGGTCAGCACCGAGCACATCGGCCCCGAAGGCCAGCAGAGCCTCGATCTTGAGGCCCTCTGCCGCGACTTTGGCGTGCCGGTGATCATCGGCAACTGCGTCACCTATGACGTGGCCCTCAAGCTCATGCGTGCCGGCGCTGCCGGCGTGATGGTGGGCATCGGCCCCGGCGCCGCCTGCACCAGCCGTGGCGTGCTCGGCATTGGCATCCCGCAGGCCACCGCAGTGGCCGACTGTGCGGCTGCCCGCGATGACTACCAGCGTGAGAGCGGCCGTTACGTGCCGATCGTGGCCGATGGCGGCATCGTCACCGGTGGTGACATCTGCAAATGTCTGGCTTGCGGCGCTGATGCCGTGATGATCGGTTCGCCGATCGCCCGTGCGGCCGAGGCCCCTGGCCGCGGGTTTCACTGGGGCATGGCGACTCCAAGTCCGGTGTTGCCCCGAGGAACGCGCATCAAGGTCGGCACCACAGGCCCTCTCGAGAAGATCCTGCGGGGGCCTGCCTCGCTCGATGACGGCACCCAGAACCTGCTGGGCTGCATCAAGACCTCGATGGGCACCCTTGGGGCGCGCAACCTCAAGGAGATGCAGCAGGTTGAGGTGGTCGTGGCGCCGTCGCTGCTCACCGAGGGCAAGGTGTATCAAAAAGCCCAGCAACTGGGCATGGGCAAGTAAGCCCCTATCGTTGACGTGTGGGGGCTACGGCTCGCACACTCCTCACACCCCCGGCCCGGCGCGTCCGGGCCTTTTGTCTTCTCCGCGCTCCCTGCAACGGCTTGTTGCCGTCACTGGTCGAGCTCAAAAACCTTGCTAGATTCCCGGAACCCAGTTCCCGTCAAGGATGTCCAGCGCCGCCGCCGTCACCGACGCTTCGTTCGAGCAAGACGTGCTCAAAAGTGATGTGCCCGTGTTGGTTGATTTCTGGGCCCCCTGGTGCGGCCCTTGCCGCATGGTGGCCCCGATCGTCGATGAGATCGCCAAAGAATTTGAAGGCAAGATCAAGGTCTTCAAGCTGAACACCGACGAGAACCCCAACGTCGCCAGCCAGTACGGCATTCGCAGCATCCCGACTCTGATGATCTTCAAAGGTGGTCAGAAGGTCGACACCGTGGTCGGTGCCGTGCCCAAGACAACCCTCTCGAGCACCATCAGCAAGGTTCTCTGAACCCGACGCGCTCTGAGCAGCCCTACGCCATCGTTGAGTTTCTGCGCAGGCCAGAGTCCACTCGATGTGCTTGCGGCGTCACTGCAAGGGCATCCGCAGCGGCGCCTGATCGAGCGCGCGGTGGTTGCCCTGCTCGAGATCAGCCACCATGAGCACGAAGCGGAGGCCTGGCATCTGATCAGCGATGCCCTGGCCGATCTGCGCGATGGCCTTGAGATGTTTCGCGAGAGCCGAAGCATCCGCAAAGTCACGGTTTTGGGCTCAGCGCGCACGCCGCCAGGTGATCCTTGTTACGGCCTGGCCACGGCTCTGGCTGCGGAAGCTGTGCAGCAGGGCTTTGCGGTCATGACCGGCGCCGGCGGCGGTGTGATGGAGGCCGCCAACCGCGGGGCTGGTCAGGCGTCGAGCTTTGGACTCAATATCGACCTGCCGTTTGAGCAGCACGCCAACCGCTATGTGAGCGGCCCCATGGGCCGGCTGTTGCACTTCCGCTACTTCTTCACGCGCAAGCTGTTCTTTCTGCGTGAGAGCGATGCCTTGGTGGTGTTGCCTGGGGGCTTCGGTACCCTCGATGAGCTTTTTGAAGCGCTCACCCTGATCCAGACCGGTCGCACCAGGCCGATTCCGCTGGTGTTGCTGGCGCCCCCGGAGAACCCCTTCTGGCGCGGCTGGCAGCGTGATGTGCAGCAGGGGCTGGCAGCGCAGGGATTGATTTCGCCGGAAGATCCGTCGCTGTTGCTCGAAGCCAGCGACGCGCAAAGCGCCATGGCCCTGATTAGTCGGTTTTATCGGGTCTTCCACACCGCCCAGCCCGGGGAGGACCGGCTGGAGCTGTTGCTGCACACCGTCGTGCCGCAGGACGCCCTGCAGCGCATCAACGTGAGCTTTGCCGATCTGGTGGCCGAAGGACAGATCACCGCCGGTGAGAGTTGCGATGAGACCGGACGTCTTTACCCCTGCCTGCGCTTCCATCTCAACAAGCGCCGCATCGGACGGCTGTATCAGTTGATCGACCATCTCAATGGCCTCGAGCTCGCCCCCTGCTCGGCGCTGCAGCATCCTGGGGTGCGTCAGCTGCGCGCACCCGAGGCATGAGCCGGATCGGCCTGATCGACTACGGCATGGGCAATCTGCACTCGGTGCAGCGAGCCTTCGAGCGCCTTGATGCCCAGGTGACGTTGGTCCATCGCCCTGCCGATCTCGCGGCGTGCAGCGCTCTGGTGCTGCCTGGGGTCGGTGCCTTTGATCCGGCCATGGCCCAGCTGCATCATGCTGATCTGGTCCAACCCTTGCAGCAGTGGTGTGCTGCCGGCGGCCCCTTGCTGGGGATCTGCCTTGGACTGCAACTGCTGTTTGAAGGCAGCGATGAAGGTGATGCCCCTGGCCTGGGCATCCTGGCTGGGAGGGTGCGGGCCCTGCCGCGCCGCCAGGGGTTTCCTATCCCCCATATGGGCTGGGAGCCGCTGCTGCCGGCGATGCCCAGTCCGCTGCTGCCGGATCGCTCGCCTGAGGCGTGGATGTATTTCGTGCACTCGTTTGCCGCTGTGCCCGCTGAGTCGGCCTGCACCACGGCCCAGGTCAGCTTTGCCGGTGTGGCCATCACCGCTGCGGTCTGGCAGGGCAGCGTTGGAGCCTGCCAGTTTCATCCAGAAAAATCGGGCGTCAGTGGCGAAGCCATGCTGCGGCGCTGGCTCACCTGGTTGACCTCCCTGTGAGCCTGCGCCTCAGTGGTGGCCGCAAGCTGATCAGCCCTGCGGGGGATCGGGCCCGGCCGACCCCGTCGCGGGTGCGGTTGGCGGTCTTCAACATGCTGGCCTCCAGGCTGGCTGGCTGCCGCTGGCTCGATCTGTGCAGCGGTAGCGGCGTGATGGCCTGCGAAGCCCTGCACCATGGAGCGGCTGCGGTGGTCGCGGTTGAGCAGGACCGCCGTCTTGCCCAGCTGGTGCGTACCAATCTGACGGCGGTGGCCACAGCTGTCGGGCCCTCAGCCGGAACCTGGCAGGTGCATGGGCGTGAGGTGCTCCAGTTTCTGCGCAACCCGAATGCAGCCGACGCAGACCCAAGCCCACAGGCTTTTGATCTGATCTATTGCGATCCGCCCTATGCCAGTGGGCTGTACGCACCGGTGGCCGATGCCATCGGCCAGGGCAACTGGCTCAGTCCTGATGGGCTGCTGCTGCTCGAGTGTGCGAGCGATCAGCTCCCCGAGCTAGCCAACGACTGGGATCGGCTGGATCAGCGCCGCTACGGCGGCACCACCTTGCTGCTGCTCAGCTGTCGAGCAGGCTGCCGCGGCGATACTGATTCCAGGCGGCCATGAACAGCCCCAACAACGTCACGGGAATCAGACCGAGCACGATGCCGCAGAGCAGGGGTTCGATCATGGGGAAACTGTCGCGTTTGGCGCCCGGCCATTCTTTCATGGGCAGGGCCTCAACTGCGATGCGATCTGGAGATTTGTGACCAGCCCAACTGCCCCAGCCCTACCCCAGGCCAGCCGCCGCACCTTGGTGGCGGCTCTGGTCGTGGCCTTTGCCGGGGCCTGCATCGTGCTGGTGCTGCTGGTGCTGCCAGCGGCGCGCAGCGATCCTTACACCCGCAGCACCCTGGAGCTCAGCGGTTCTGCCGAGAACGGCGCGCGGTTGTTCCTGCTCAATTGCGCCGGCTGCCATGGCATTGCCGGACAGGGCCTGGTGGGCCCCAACCTGCATGGCGTGGCCCAGCGCAAGACCAATCGCCAGCTGATTCAGCAGGTGGTGAGCGGACGCACACCGCCGATGCCGCGCTTTCAGCCCGAACCCCAGGCCATGGCTGATCTGTTGGCCTATTTGCAGAGTCTGGTTTGAGCGCACCGGCGCAGCCCACAGCACGGCAGCTGGCGCTGGTGCTGGTTGAACCGGCAGGGCCACTCAATGTGGGCAGTGTGGCGCGGTTGTGCGCCAACTTCAGCGGACCGCAGCTGGCCATTGAGCTGCGTCTGGTGGCGCCGCGCTGCGATCACCTGGGCCCTGAGGCGTTGCGCATGGCCGTCCATGGTGCCCATCTGCTGCACGCGGCGCCTGTGTTCAGCGACTTAAGCGCTGCTCTGGCCGATTGCCGTGCTGTGCTGGCCACCAGCGGCCGCGGCGAGGGTGACCCGCTGCCCGTGCACGATCTGGCTCCTGCGGTGACGTGGCTGCTGGGCCAACCCGTGCAAGGCCCAAGCCCCCTGGCTGTGGTGTTCGGTCGGGAGGACCGCGGTCTCAGCGCCGCCGAACTGCTGCAGGCCGGCTGCCTGCTGCAGCTCGCCACCGGGCCCGCCTATGCCTCGTTGAACCTCTCCCATGCCGTTGCGGTGGTGTTGCACGGCCTGCACCAGGCCTTGCCTCTGCAGCAGCAGCCCCCCCAGCCCCAGGGCGGCCAGGACCAGCTCTTGGCCGAGCGCGGTGCGGTTGAAGCCATGCTCAGCGATGCCCAGGAGCTGTTGCTTGAGGTGGGTTTTCTGCACCCCCACACCGCAGCGGCTCGCATGGCCAAGCTGCGCGCCTTGCTGCAGCGCGCTGGTTTGGAGGTCGACGAGGTGGCCCTGCTGCGCGGCATGGTCCGCCAGTGCCGCTGGGCCTCTAGACGGGACGCCCAGACCTCCTAGCGTCGGGGACCCCGCTGATCGTCGGTGCCGCCCGCCCGCTCGCCCCGCCCCGCCAAACGCCCCTGGATGGCGCCGCTGCAGCTGGTGCTCAGGCTCGTTGTGGTGGGTGCCGGTTTGGGGGTGATCGCGGGCACCACCCTGCGCCTGCTGGCGCCGCACCTGGCCCTTGGCGCAGCCAGCCAGCCAGCACCTGAGAATCCTGCGCCTGGCTTTGGCGCCAACAGTGCTGCTGGGCCGGCCCAGGTGGGGCGTTTTGAACCCCGCAGCGAGATCACGGCCCTCTCCAGCCAGTGGCAGCGCCTGGCCGCGGCCCAGAAGGATCTGACCGTCTCGGGTTACCTGCTGGTGCTCGATGACGGCCGGTTTGCCCAGCTGCAGAGCGAGCTGCCCCTGCCTGCCGCCAGCTCGATCAAGACCCCGATCTTGCTGGTGGCGCTCGATGCCTACGACGCCGGCCAGCTGCGCTGGAGCGAACCGCTGGCGATGACCAAAGAGGTTGTCGGCGGCGGCGCCGGCTGGATGGCCAGCCGACCGATGGGAACGCGCTTCCCGGTGTTTGAGGCCGCCACCGAGATGATCCGGGTCAGTGACAACACCGCCACCAACCTGTTGATCAAGCGCCTGGGCGGCAAACAGGCCCTCAATCAGGACTTTGCCGCCCTGGGCCTGCCCGCCACGGTGATCAACAACTGGCTGCCTGACCTGGGCGGCACCAACACCACCAGCAGCAAGGATCTGGCGCGCACGATCGCGCTGGTGGACACCGGCGAGAAGCTCGGCCCCAGGGCCCGTGATCTGTTCCGCCAGATCATGGGCAGCTCGCGCACCAACACGCTGATCCCGCTGGGCCTGCTGCAGGGCCTCGGCAAGGACGCAGCCGATCCTGACAGCGAGCTGCTGAGCTTTGGCATCAGCGCCTACAACAAAACCGGTGATATCGGCATCGCCTACGCCGATGCGGCCCTGATCCAGTTGCCGACCGGTCAGCGCGCCGTCCTGGCGCTGATGGTCAAAGGCCCGTTCAATGACCCTCGCTCCACCGATCTGATCCGTGCCATGGCCGCAGAAGTCGCCAAGACCCTGGTTGGACGACGCTGATGAGACGGCGCACCCTGCCCTTGCTCGCAGCCCTGGCCGTTCTGCCTGTGGCCGCCCAAGTCCAGGCCCAGGCCCAGGCCCAGCCCGGCAACCCTGCGCCTGTGCCGTCGCTGAGGCGGCAGGCGGTGGCGCCGCTGCCTGGTGGGCTGGATCAGGTGCTGGTGGTCAACGACAACAACCCCGAGCTGATCACAGCGCCGGGCATCTTGCTCTCGAGCTTTGACGGCAAGGGCCGCGGCGTCAGCGAAGCCCATCTGAATGTGCCGCTGAGCGGACGCTTCGATCTGTTCAGCCATCACGTCTTTGCAGGCAAGCCCGAGAGCCTGGATTCCACGCTCTGGATTGCAGTGGTGGCCGAGCCGCGTGGTGACAAGCCTGTGGCGCTGAAGCTGCTGGCGGGCTCGACGGCGCTGTCGCAATCGCTCGATCCCACCCAGCCCGGCGCCCCCTTTCTGCCCCTGCCGGCCCTGTTGAGCCAGGGGATGACGCCGGTGTATGCCGGCCCCGGCAGCCGCGTGGCGACCGAGTTGCTCGCGCGCCAGCGCAGTCCAGTGCTGCCTCAAGGCTGGACCCTGGCCCCTGCCCAGCTGAGCCCCCTGCTGGTGCTGCCGATTCCGGTGCGGGGGCTTGATCCGCTGCTGAACGGCCGCAACCTGCAGTTGCGCCTGCAGAGCGATGGACCCCTGTCGCTGGCGGTGCTGGCGGCTTTTGGCCCCAACGACCAGCCGCCGCCGGCGCAGACCTGGGCGGCCCTGCTCGATGGGCCGCTCAGCCCCAGGGAGCACAAAGCGAGCCCCAAAGGCGCACCCGGGCCGATGGTGTACTCGCGCGTGAGTGGTGTGCAGAACGGCAGCGTTTGGAGCGGGCGCATCACCGATCCGGGCAAGCCCTACCTGAGCACCGATCGGGCCCCGATCTCCTGGCCGATTGCCTCGCTGGAGCGCGGCACGCTGGGTACAGCGCAGGTCCAGACCGCTGCGCTGGAACGCTTCTACCCCGGTACCGCCTGGGCGGCCCATGGCAATTACGGGGTCGAATACGACCTCAGCCTGCCGCTGCGCAACACCAGCAGCAGACCGGTGAGCCTGCAGCTTGCCTTGGAAGCACCGCTCAAAAGCGACCAGAACCAGGCTGGCTTGCGGTTTTTGACGGCTCCTTCTCGGGCCGTGATGTTCCGCGGCACGGTCGAGGTCAGTGGCCTCGATGGCCCCGCTGGCCGTCCTGCCGGTCGCCAGAGCTTTCACCTGGTGCTGCGCCACGGGCAGCAGGGTCCCGCGCTGGGCACGGTGACGCTCGCTCCGGGCGCCGAGCGCCAGCTGCGGGTGCGCCTGATCTATCCCGCCGATGCCACCCCGCCGCAGGTGCTGAGCCTGTTGCCCGCCCCGGCTGCTGAGCCGCCTGTGAAACAATCCCCACCAGCCCCTGCATCGAGCCAGCCGTGACCCAAGCCCGCCAGCGCCGGGTCTTCCCCTTCACCGCGATCGTTGGCCAGGAGGAGATGAAGCTGGCCCTGCTGCTCAACGTGATCGATCCCCGCATCGGCGGGGTCATGATCATGGGTGACCGGGGCACCGGCAAATCGACCACGATCCGCGCGCTGGCTGACCTGCTGCCCGAGATCGACGTGGTGGCAGGCGATCCGTACAACAGCTCGCCCAGCGACCCCGACCTGCAGAGCAGCGAGGTGCGCGAGCGTCTGGGCCGCGGCGAGCAGCTGCACACCGAGCCGCGCCAGGTGCCGATGGTGGACCTGCCCCTGGGCGCCACCGAGGACCGCCTCTGCGGCACCATCGACATCGAAAAAGCCCTGAGTGAGGGCGTGCGCGCCTTTGAACCTGGCCTGCTGGCCAAGGCCAACCGCGGCCTGCTGTACGTCGATGAGGTCAACCTGCTCGATGACCACCTGGTCGACGTGCTGCTCGACTCGGCCGCCTCAGGCTGGAACACCGTCGAGCGTGAGGGGGTGAGCGTGCGCCACCCGGCCCGTTTTGTACTGATCGGTTCCGGCAACCCCGAAGAGGGTGAGCTCAGGCCCCAGCTGCTCGATCGCTTCGGCATGAGCGTCGAGGTGCGCACCGTGCGCGACCCCGAACTGCGCGTGCAGGTGGTCGATCAGCGCACCGCCTTCGACAACGACCCCGACGGGTTCAACAACGCCGTGCAGGTCAATCAGGATGCGCTGCAGGCCCGCGTGGTCGAGGCCCAGCAGCGCCTGGCTCAGGTGCAGATCGACGACGACCTGCGCATCCGCATCAGCGCCATCTGCGGTGAGCTCGATGTCGATGGCCTGCGCGGCGACATCGTCACCAACCGCGCCGCCCGCGCCCTGGCGGCCTTTGAGGGCCGCACCGAGGTCACAGAAGACGACGTGGCCAGGGTGGTGGCCTGTTGCCTGCGCCACCGTCTGCGCAAGGACCCGCTGGAGCAGATCGACTCCGGGGACCGGGTGGTCAAGGTGTTCTGCAAGGTGTTCGAGCGGCCTGAAGCCAGCGACCGCAGCGCCTTTGAACTGGCTCTGGCGGCGTGATCAAGCGCAGGCCGCATTGATGCCATGAGAATTCTTGGCATCGATCCCGGCCTGGCCCGTGTCGGCTATGGGGTGATCGAGGTCGAAGGCCGTCAGCAGCGCCTGCTGGATTGCGGGATCATTCGCACCGATGCTGGCCGCCCTGAGGGCGAGCGCATGGTCGAGATCGCTCGCGATCTGCGGGTGCTGCTGAGAACCTGGCGCCCCCAGCTGGCGGCGGTGGAGAAATTTTTCTTCTATCGCTCCAGCACCACCATTGCGGTGGTTCAGGCGCGCGGCGTGGTGATGATGACCCTGGCGCGTTTTGCCGTGCCTGTGGTCGAGTTTCCTCCCATGCAGATCAAGCTGGCCCTGGCGGGATCGGGCCATGCCCGCAAAGACGAGGTGCTCGAGGCGGTCATGCGCGAGCTCGATCTCAGCGAACCGCCCCGGCCTGACGACGCCGCCGATGCCCTGGCCGTGGCCCTGACCGGTTGGTTCCAGCGGTGAAAGCGGAGCTGCGCCACGCGTTTCGCCAGCTGCGCCGGCAACACGTTGCTGGCCTGCAGCAGGTGCTGGAGCAGTCGCTTGGCGGTTGGCTCCAGCCCTGGACGCGCTCAGCTGCTGGCAGGCATCTGGGGCTGTTCTGGCCGCAGGGAAGCGAACCCGATCTACGCAGCAGCTTGCAGCAGCTCAGCAGCCCGCTCGCGTTGCCCGTGGTTGAGGCGGGAGAACTGCGCTATCGCCACTGGCTGGCTGGTGAGCGTCTCGCCCCAGACGAATGCGGCATCCCAGCGCCCTTGCCTTCGATGCAGCTGCTCAGCGCTGAGCAGCTGGCGCTGCTGTTGGTGCCGGCCCTGGCCATCGATCGGGGCGGTGTGCGGCTCGGTTCAGGCGGGGGCTGGTATGACCGCTTGCGCCGTGAACCCGCCTGGCGCGCTGTCCCCGCCCTTGTCGTGCTGCCAGCGGCCTGTGTGAGCGAGCGCCTACCCGCTGACCCGTGGGATGTGCCCTTCGATGGCTGGCTCGATGAGCTGGGTCTGCACTGGTTGACGCCACCGCGGTTTTGACAAACCGTTCACATCAGCGCGCAGTGCTCGGGCCCGTTTGCCAGGATCGAGCAGTGTTCAAGGTTGCCGGTGTCGATGCGCCCCGCACAACAAGCCGCTGATCATGAGCAGCCCTCTGCCCTGAGCGGGCCTGAGCGCGTGCTGGCCGCTGAGTTGCAGAGCCGGGGCGGCAGCAATGGCGCCCTCTCGATGATGGTGACCTCGATGGTGCATATGGTGCAGGCTGGCAAGACGCCACAAAGTCGTTGGAAAGCCTCCTGAACCCGCGGCGATCTGCCCTGCTGATGCTGGCGGTTGCCGCTGGACTGACTGCGGCCCTGTTGAGCCCGGCGCCTGCCTCGGCCCACGCCATCGAGAGCACGCTTGAGCGCATCGCTGGCCTGAACCGAACCTTCGAGCTGCAGAGCCGCTTCAGCACGGGGCTGCCAGCTGCCGGTGCCCAGGTTTCACTGGTTTCACCCTCAGGCGCTTCGCTCGCCTTGGGCAGCACCAATGCCGAGGGTCAGCTGCGCTTTGCCGTGCCCGACGCCGTCGATCCGTCCTGGGAGGTCAGGGTCGATCAAGGGCCTGGCCATCGCGACTACCTCGAGGTGCCCCTAGCGGCATCGGGTTCTGGTCTGTTTGCCGCCAGTGGGCTGTCGGCTGTGGTGCTGCTTGGGGCTGTGGTGGTGGGCTTCAATCGCCGCCTGGGACGCTGACGATGGCCGCCACCGGGAGCGCTGAGCTTGATGCGATCGTTGCTCGCTTGGCGGGGACCAGCGATCCCAAGCGACGCTACGAATACGTGCTCTGGCTGGCCAAGGGGCTCGAGCCCCTAGCCGATGCACACCGCCAGGACGCCTTCAAGGTGAAGGGCTGCGTGTCCCAGGTGTATGTGGTGGCGCAGCTGGTCGACGGCAAGCTGCACTGGCAGGGTGATTCCGACGCCGCCATCACCAAGGGCCTGTTGGCTCTGTTGATCAAGGGGCTCGAGGGCCTCACCCCGGCCCAGGCGGTGGCCATCGATCCGGGGTTCATGGCCCAGACAGGGCTGCAGGCGAGCCTGACCCCGTCAAGGGCCAATGGCTTCATCAACATTTTCAAGATGATGCAGGCCCAGGCCCAGGCTCTGCTCGAGCCGAACACCGGTGATTTCTAGGATCGCCGCCATGTCTGCGTGCCTGTCATGACCATCGGCATCGGCCTGCTCGGCCTGGGAACGGTTGGTGCTGGTGTGGCCCAGATCCTCGCGACCCCCCGCGGACGCCATCCGCTGGTGGGCGAGCTGGCCCTGCGCCGGGTGGCCGTCAGAGATCTGCAACGCGCCAGGCCGATCGAGCTGCCCTCAGATCTGCTGACCACCGACGCCGAAGCGGTGGTCGATGATCCGGCCGTCGAGATTGTTGTCGAGGTGATGGGCGGCCTCGAGCCGGCCCGCAGCCTGATCCTGCGCGCCATTGCTGTCGGCAAGCCTGTCGTCACGGCCAACAAGGCTGTGATCGCCCGCTACGGCGAGGAGATTGCCGCAGCCGCTGCGGCCCGTGGCGTGTATGTGCTGATTGAAGCGGCCGTCGGAGGCGGCATACCGATCATCGAGCCGCTCAAGCAGTCGCTGGGGGCCAACCGCATCAGCCGGGTGAGCGGCATCATCAACGGCACCACCAACTACATCCTGAGCCGCATGGCCGACGAGGGTGCGGCCTACACCGAGGTGCTCGCCGACGCCCAGCGCCTGGGTTACGCCGAGGCTGATCCGGCGGCCGACGTGCAGGGCGGTGACGCCGCCGACAAGATTGCGATTCTGGCTGCCCTCGCCTATGGCGGCTCGATCACCCGTAGTGCCATCCCCACCCAGGGCATCGATCGTCTCGATGCCCGTGATGTGGCCTATGCCGATCAGCTGGGGTATGGCGTCAAGTTGCTGGCTGTGGCTGAACAGGTGGCCACCACGGCCGAGGGCGTCGCCGAGCTCGATGTCAGTGTCAACCCGACCCTGGTGCCCCGTGATCACCCCCTTGCCGGAGTCCATGGCGTCAACAACGCGATCCTGGTGGAAGGTGATCCGGTGGGTCGGGTGATGTTTTACGGCCCGGGTGCCGGCGCCGGCCCGACGGCTTCAGCCGTGGTGGCCGACATCCTCAACATTGCCGGCATTCGCCAGGTCAGTGCTCTGGGCACCCCTGAGCAACCCGTGCCCCTCGATCCCCTGCTGGCGGCGGGCAGCTGGCGTCCCTGCCGTCTGGTGGATTCGGCCCAGACCCGTCACCGCAACTACGTGCGGCTGCGCACCAGCGACCAGGCCGGTGTGATCGGTCGCATCGGCACCTGTTTCGGCGATGCCGGGGTATCGCTGCAGTCGATCGTGCAGTTTCAGGCGCCCACTGACAGCGAGGGCGGCGAGGCCGAGATCGTGGTGATCACCCACGAGGTGCAGGAAGCCTGCTTCAGGCAGGCGATGGCCGCGATTGAAGCGTTGCCGGTGGTTGCGTCTGTGGCTGCCTGCCTGCGCACGCTGTAGCCCTTGCCCTTGGATGCTCCAGAGCCGGGTCAGCGCCATCGCCTGGGCAGGTCAGCTCTGGCGCGGCTGCTCACGCTGGTGCCGCTGCTTGTGCTGTTGGGCGCCTGCCAGAGCCGCCGTGATCCTGATCGTTTGATCGTTGCCAGTCGCAACCGGATTGACACCGTCGATCCGGCAGGTGCCTCCACGATCGGGGCGATGCAGTTGCTGAGTGCCATCGGCGATCCGCTGTACGCCGTGCGCCCAGATGGCAGCATCGAGCCACGTCTGGCGGCGCAGTTGCCCCGCATCAGCGCCGATGGCTTGCGCGTCGTGGTGCCGCTGCGTCGTGGGGTGGTGTTTCACGACGGCACCCCGTTTGATGCGGCCGCCATGGTGTTCAGCCTTGAGCGGTTCATGGCGATCGGCACCCTCAGCTACCTGCTCGGCGATCGGGTGGTGGGTGTGCGCGCCGTTGATTCCCACACGCTCGAGCTGCGGCTGCGCAAACCGTTTGGCGCGATCCCGCAGTTGTTGAGCGCCATCAATCTGACGCCGCTGTCACCGGCGGCGTACCGCAGCCACAGCCGCCGCCAGCTCAGTGATCGCTTTGTGGGGACGGGGCCCTACCGGCTCACCTTTTTCACCCCGCAGCAGCAGCGGCTCGAGCCCTTTGGGCGCTATTGGGGCCGCCCCCCTGCCAACAACGGGCTCGACCTGATTGCGCTGAGCAACTCGACGGCCCTGTTTGGCGCCCTGCAGAGCGGCGAGGTCGACGGCCTGCTCTCCCAGAGCCTGGAGATCGACCATCAGGTGGCCCTGCACCAGCGATCTGAGCAAGGGCTGCTGGTGCAGGCCACCGGGCCAGCGCTCAACATTGTGTTTCTGAGTGTGCTCAGCGATCAGCCGCCGCTCAATAACCCCCTGTTGCGGCGGGCCCTGGCCCTCAGCCTCGATCGCACCCGCCTGATCGAGCGGGTCAGCCAGGGGCTGATGGCGCCGCTGCAGGGGCTGGTGCCGCCGGTGGTCGCAGGCGGCACGCCCCAGCCCTGGCCTGCGTACGACCCCGCCGCGGCGCGTCGGCTCTACCGCCAGGCCGGCTACTGCGGCACGCGCCGGCTGCCGCTTGAGCTGACCTTTCGCTCCAATGTGCCCAGCGACCGATTGTTTGCGCTCACCTGGCAGGCGCTGTTGCAGCGCGACCTGGGTGATTGCGTTGAGCTGAAGGTGCAGGGCATGGAAACCACCACCGCCTATCGCCTGTTGGGCGACGGGGCGTTTCAGCTGATCGTGCTCGATTGGATGGGCGATTTCCCTGACGCCGACAACTATCTGGTGCCCTTGCTGGGCTGTGAGCAGGCCGCGGGCTCCGTCTGCCGCAAAGGCGGCAGCGCCTCGAGCGGCAGCTTTTGGAGCCGCCCAGGCCTGGAGGCCGAGCTGCAGCGCAGTGCCACCATCACAGGGCCGCAGCGGCTCGAGCTGGTGCGGCGCATCCAGCGGCAAAGCGCTGACGGCAGCCCCTATCTGCCGCTGTGGTTGGTGCAGCCGCGCATGTGGGTGCGGCCAGAGCTGGCCTTGCCCCGCTTTGATGGCTCGGGCCGCGTTCTGTTGCAGGAGCTCAGACGCCGATGAGTCGCTCCGCCCGCCTGCTGCGCTACGTGCTGGCCCGCTTGGCCCTGGCGCCCGTGATGCTGTGGCTGCTGGCCACGCTTGTGTTTCTGCTGCTGCGGCTGGCTCCAGGCGATCCGGTTGATGCGCTGCTGGGCACCCGTGCCCCGGCTGCAGCACGGGCGGCGCTGCGCGCCCAGCTGGGTCTGGACCAACCGCTGCTGGGCCAGTACGGCGGTTTCCTGATCAAGCTGCTCAAGGGGGATCTGGGCCTCACCCTCACCAACCAGCAGCCCGTCACCGAGGTGATCGGCCAGACACTGCCAGCCAGCCTTGAGCTGGGTGCCGTGGCGCTTGTGCTGGCGGCTGTGGTCGGCCTGGCGGTGGGTTTCAGCGGCATCGCCCGCGCCGAGGGGCGGCTCGATCTGGCGGCCCGTCTGTATGGCATCGGCACCTATGCTCTGCCGTCCTTCTGGCTGGCGATGGTGGCCCAGCTGGTGTTTGCGGTGTGGCTGGGCTGGCTGCCGGTGGGAGGACGCTTTCCCCCCACCCTGTTGCCCCCAGCTGGCAGTGGCTTCTACCTGTTCGACAGCCTGCGCGTGGGGGTGCTGAGCGGGCAGTGGCAGGCGTTGGCAGGCACCCTGCGCCACCTGGTGCTGCCGGCGAGCACCCTGGCGGTGCTGCTGAGCGGCATCTTTGCCAATGCCCTGCGGCTCAATCTGCGCCGCGCCATGGCCTCCGACTACGTGGAGGCAGCACGTTGCCGCGGTCTCAGCGAGCGCCGCCTGATTGTGCGGCATGCCCTGCCCAATGCCCTGCTGCCGGTGCTCACGATCAGTGGCATCACCGTGGCCTCGTTGATTGGCGGTGCCCTGCTGATCGAGGTCACCTTTTCGTGGCCTGGTATCGCCGCCCGACTGCAGGAGGCGATTGCCCAGCGCGACTATCCGCTGGTGCAGGGGATCGTGCTGGTGGTGGCGGCCCTTGTGGTCGCCGTGACCGTCACGGTTGATGTGCTGGTGGCTCTGCTGGACCCGCGCCTGGAGTTCTGATCCGCTCCCGCCAGCGTCTGGCCTGGCGGGCATCGAGCACATGGCCGCGAATGCCGTTTTGCAGCCTGATCTGGGGGCTCAGCAGCAACGGTTGCTTGAGACCTTGCAGAAACTCGATCGTCAGCGGCAGCAGCAGATCCTGTGCCCCGCGCGGGCTGATACCGACCAGGTCGTCTCCGAGTTGGAACAGGGCCTCCTGCTGCGCGCCGACCCGCACTGGCGAGAAGTGGGAGCCCCCTTCCACCAGCACCAGGCGGCTGCGGGGATGATGCTGCTGGTTAAACAGCCCCAGCTGCTCGCTGAGCGGTGGGGTGATCAGATCCAGGCTGCCGCCCACCAGCAGCACCGGTGCTTTCAGCCTGCTGGTGCCAAACGTTGGCCACAACAGACTGCCAAAGCCGTTGTAAGCCACCACCGCGGCAACCTCGGTGCCGGCGGGCAAGGGCGGCAGCGTCTGGGGCAACTGGCACTGCAGCAGCCTTGAGAGGTTCGTCAATGGCAGCCGTTTGAGCGACCGGCTGCAGCGCTGCTGCAGGCCTGCTTCGGGTTGCAGACCTGCGGCCAGCAGGGCCGTGAGCCCACCAAGCGAATGACCCATCAGCACCACAGGTGCCCCAGCCGCAGCGTTCAGGGCGCCCAGCGCTCCCTGGCGTTGGGCCTGCACCACCGCCGCCACATCAGCCAGGCGTTCGTCGAGGCTGTCGGCCCCTGGCGGGGGCAGCAGGCCGACCATGGACGCCTTGAGCGCCCGTTCGTCGCTGCCAGGATGGTCAAGCACAACCACCGGCCATCCCCAGCGCGCCAGGCCAGAGGCCAGCCAGCTGAGTTGATCACCGTCGCCGCCAAGCCCAGGCATCAGCACCACCCAGGGGCCCTGCAGGGGGCGATCGGCCGGCCAGATCTCAAGCGGCAGCGGCTCGCTGCGGTGCGGAACCGTCAATGGCTGAGGCACCATGGGGCGGCTGTTGTTCTGGCTCAGGCTCAGCGCTTGGCTGTGCCGCAGTGGCAGCTGCAGCTGGTGCAATTGCCGCAGGGCCTCTCGCTGCAGCAGCAGCTGCTCGCGCCACTGGGCCGCCAGCGCAAGCAACGCATCGAGTTTGAGGCTCACCCGCCGGCTCGGGATCGCTCGCAGCAGTTGCAGCGTGGTGACCTGACGCTCGCGGCTCAGCAACGCGACCAACGTCTGGCGCAGCAGGGCGGCTGCGCTTGGGGTTTCAGCGTTGCTGCTGGGCTCGGGTTGCAGCAGTTCGGCCACCTCGCCCAGCAGTTGATCGCCGGTCCAGCTGTTGAGCAACTGCTCGCCCAGGCTCTTTTCCTGCAGCAACGGCGCGTTGAGCAGTTGCACCAGGTTGCGGCGGCTGCGGGGCTCCAGCAGGTTCAGCCAGACCGCCAGGTCACCGCGCTCGCGCTCTGGGTTGTTGCTCCAGGCCTGGAGCTGCTCAAGGTTCACCGGAATCGCCATGCCATCGAGCTGCAGCTCCAGCACCTCAGCCGCGCGTGCTGGCGGTGCACACAGGGGCGCCCCAGCCAGCAGCAGACTGGCGAGAACTCCAAGTGAACGGTGGCTGGCGGTTGAAGCAGGCACAGGCAATGGCCAGAACGTCACGGCTCTGGTGGTGTCAGTTTCCCGCGTCGCTGCGCCGTGTGGTGCTGGTGCGGCTGCTGGGCTCGTTGGGCGCGGGCGGGGTGCTGTATCTGACCCCGCTGGTGTTTCACCGGGCGCTGTCTGCCACCGCCGTGACCGAGGGGTTGGCCCTGGCTGCCCTGGCCGGCACCGCCGGCCGTTTTGCCAGTGGGGCACTGCTCGATCGCGGCCGGGCCAGCTCCATGCCAGTGCTGATGGCGGTGGCCAGCGCGGCGTTGGGCGATCTGGTGTTGTCCTCTGCCGGCAGTGTGCAGGCCTACAGCCTGGGGCAGCTGCTGCTTGGCCTGGCAATGGGGCTCTACTGGCCAGCCATTGAGCTGGCGGTGTCGCTGACGGCCGCGCCTGGCGGTTCCCCCCGGGGCTATGCCCTGGCCCGCACCGCTGATGCCGCCGGCATCGCTGCGGGGGCTTTGCTTGGGGCTTTGCTGGCGGCCCTGGGGCTGATTCGCGGGATCTACGGCGTTGATCTGATCTGCCTGGCGGCCATGGCCGCTGTGCTGTTGCCTCGTCCATGGCCGGCTGCTGGCAGAGCTGCCGCCTCCAGTGCGGCACTGGCAACGCCGCTGCCGTTGGCCGCCTGGATTGGCCCGCTGCTGCCGATCCTGCTGGTGTCGGTGGTGGCGACAGCCGTGCCCGCTTTGATGCAAAGCGCCCTGCCGCTTGATCTGGTGCGCGGGGGGCTGGCGCGTGCGCCGATGGCCGAGGGCGGCGGCGCGCTGCTGGTTGGAGCGCAGTTGCTGTTGCTTTTGCTGCTGCAGTGGCCCGTGGGGCGCTGGCTGGCGGATCGACCGGTGCAGCGCGGCTTACGCCTGAGCCTGCAGGCCTTTGTGCTGGGTGCTGTGCTGCTGGCGCTCAGTGCCTTCAGCCGGGCCGCCAGCCTGCCGCTGGTGCTGCTGGCCCAGCTGCCGCTGGCCCTGGGGCTTGCGGCGTTTTTGCCCACGGCCACCGAAGCGGTGGTCGAGCTGAGCCCGGCGGCCAGCCGCGGTCTGGCCATGGCGCTGTTCAGCCAGTGCTTTGCCCTCAGTTCGTTGGTGGCGCCGCTGCTTGCCGGCCGCCTGCTCGACGCCCAGGACCACGGCGTGGGCGTGTGGGGCGCCTTGGCGCTGGCGTGTCTGCTGGCCCTGCCTCTGCTCGGCCGGGTGGGTCCGCCTCAGGCGGATTCCGAACGCTCCTGACGCTTGATCCAGGCCTCATGCGGCAGGGGCTCAGTGCCGTACTCCCAGTCGTCGTAGTCGGGGTCGTTGCGGATCTGCTGGTGCACCTGCTTCTGCACCTCAAAGTCGTGAGACTGAGCGGCGTCTTGGGCTGGATTGGGCTCCGTCATGGCGCGTGCAAGACCTCCATCCATTCTGCTGTGTTTAGACGTTGAAGAGAAACTCCATCACATCGCCTTCTTCAACGATGTAGTCCTTGCCCTCGGCCCGCAGCCAGCCCTTGTTGCGCGCTTCGGCCAGCGACCCGGCCTCGAGCAGTTGCCTGTAGCCAATGGTCTGGGCGCGGATGAAACCGCGCTCGAAGTCGGTGTGAATGACGCCGGCGGCCTGGGGGGCACTCATGCCGGCCTTGATGGTCCAGGCGCGGGTCTCCTTCTCGCCGGTGGTGAAGTAGGTGCGTAGCCCCAGCAGCTTGTAGGTGGCGCGAATCAGGCTGGCCAGACCGCCTTCTTCAACGCCGAGACCGGCCAGAAACTCGGCGCGGTCCGCCTCGGGCAGCTCGATCAGTTCGGCCTCGACCTGGGCGCTGATGCGCACGGTTTCGGCCCCTTCTTTGGCGGCCAGATCGGCCACGGCCGCGGTGAAGGCGTTGCCAGCGGCCAGATCGTCTTCGCTCACGTTGGTGGCATAGATGATCGGCTTGGCGGTGAGCAGGCCCAGGGGCTTGATGAAGGGGGCCTCCTCGTCTGTGAGCACCACGCTGCGGGCAGCGCCGCCCTGCTCGAGCACCTGCTGAATGCGGGCCAGGGCTCCATCTTCGAGCTGGGCTTCCTTGCTGGTGCGCAGCTGCTTGATCAGGCGCTCACGGCGCTTTTCGACCTGGGCCAGATCGGCCAGACCCAGCTCGAGGTTGATCACCTCGGCGTCGCGCACCGGATCGACCGAGCCCGAGACGTGGATCACGTCGTCGTTGTCAAAGCAGCGCACCACATGAACAATGGCATCCACCTCGCGGATGTTGGCCAGAAATTTGTTGCCCAGGCCCTCACCCTGGCTGGCGCCTTTCACCAGCCCGGCGATGTCGACGAATTCGACCCGGGTTGCAATGGTCTCCTTGCTCTTGCTGAGCACCGCCAAGTGCTCGAGCCGCTCATCGGGCACGGCCACCACGCCCGAGTTGGGCTCGATCGTGCAAAAGGGATAGTTGGCGGCCTCGGCCTGGGCGTTGGCCACCAGGGCATTGAACAGGGTCGACTTGCCCACGTTGGGCAGCCCGACGATTCCGGCTTTAAGCATGGCCAAAATCTACGGGGACGCCCCTGGCCCTCAGCTGGCCCACAGCTGGCCCGCCGGCCAGCAAGACTGGTTGCAGCTGGAGCTCCCGCCATTTCTGCCGTGATGTCGCCCAAACCGGCTGATCCAGCGGTGCGCCCGCAGGGGCTGGCTGTCGTTGCGCCCGCAGGGACATCGCCTGCGCAGGACCGGCCGTTGTGGCAACGCCGCCGCGTCTGGGTCAGTGCTTCGGTGGCTGCTGCTCTGGTGCTGCTGGGCGGCGGCGCTTTGCAGTGGCGCAACAGCGCTCAGCAAACGGCTTCGCTGGCCCGCTTCACGGTCCTGGCTGAGCGCGGCAGCCTGCCGGGGGTGATTTCGGCCACCGGCGAGCTCGATGCGATCGAGCGGGTCAACGTCAGCCCCAAACGCCAGGGGGTGCTGGCCCAGCTCTATGTCGATGAGGGTGATCAGGTGCGCCAGGGTCAGGCCTTGGCGCTCATGGACAAGGGCGATCTGGCCGACCGGCGCCAGGAGCTCGAGGCCAATCTGCGGTCGGCTCAGGCCAACCTCACGCGCAGCCGCAGCGAGTGGCAGCGCCGCCAAAAGCTGTACCGCAGCGGCGCCATCAGCGCCGACGACTACAACCGCGCCCTGGCGGCCTTTGAGGTGGACAAAGCCGCCGTGGCCGCCGCCCGTGAGCGGCTCGAGCAGCGCCTGGTGGAGCGCGAAGACCTGGTGGTGCGCTCCCCCTTCAACGGTCTGATCAGCCAGCGCTACGCCGATCGCGGTGCTTTTGTGACGCCCACGACCACCGCCTCCAGCAGCCTGGGGGCCACCAGCTCCTCGATCGTCGAGGTGGCTCGTGGCCTCGAGGTGGTGGCCAAGGTGCCTGAGAGCGACATCGGCCGTCTGCGGGTTGGGCAGCAGGCCAGCGTGCAGGTCGATGCGTTTCCCGATCGCCGCTACAGCGCCCGCATTCGCCAGATCGCCCCGCGCGCCATTAAGACCAACAACGTCAATTCCTTTGAGGTCAAGCTGGCTCTGGTGCCGCCAGCTCCTGAGCTGCGCATCGGCATGACCGCCGAGATCGACTTTCAGATCGGCATGGTGCCGCCCCAGACCCTGGTCCCAACGGTGGCGGTGGTCACCGAGGACGGCCGCCCGGGCGTGCTGCTTGTGGGACAGCGCAATCAGCCCAAGTTTCAGCCGGTCGAGCTCGGCATGAGCAGTGGCCGCAGCACCCAGATTCTGAGCGGACTGAAGCCCGGCACAAGGGTGTTCATTGACCTGCCCCCCTGGGCCAAGACCAAGCGCTGAGCCGCTCGCCTGATCGGCTCAGCGCTGCAGCAGCCTGCGGGCGGCCTCAACAATGCGGCCTGAAGAGAGGCCGTCGCCAAAGGGGTTGTGGGCCCGGGCCATGGCGTCGTATGCCGCGGCATCATCGAGCAGCAGGCTTGCCTCGCGCACGATGTCGGCCGTTGCAGTACCGATCAATTTGGCGGTGCCGGCATCGACCGCCTCGGGGCGCTCGGTGGTGCGGCGCAGCACCAGCACGGGTTTGCCCAGGGCAGGGGCCTCTTCCTGCAGCCCGCCCGAGTCGCTCAACACCAGGGTGGCCTCGCGCATGGCCGCCACCAGTCGGTCGTAGTCGAGGGGTTCGCACAGGTGGGCGCGGGGGTGATCCCCCAGCAGAGCCTGCAGTGGCTCGCGCACCGTCGGGTTGCGGTGCAGCGGCAGCAGGATCACCAGATCGTCGTAGCGCTGCAGCAGTTGCTGCAAGGCAGCGCCGATCTCCAGCAGCCGTTCGCCCCAGTTTTCGCGCCGGTGCACCGTCACCAGCACGAGGCGCTGCGCAGCGGGATCAAAGCCCTGCAGCTCAAAGGGTGCTGCCTGCTTGGCCATCAGCAGCAGGGCGTCGATGACTGTGTTGCCTGTGGTGAGCACCTCGCCCACCACCCCGGATGCCCGGCAGTTGGCGGCTGAGCGCTCGGTCGGTGCAAAGTGCAGCTGGGCCAGCTGCGAGATCAAGCGGCGGTTGGCCTCCTCGGGGAACGGATCCAGCAGGTTGTCGGTGCGCAGCCCAGCCTCCACATGACCCACCGGGATCTGCTCATAAAACGCAGCCAGCGCCGCGGCAAAGGCGGTGGTGGTGTCACCCTGCACCAGCACCAGATCGGGGCGGTGGGCCTCAAACTCCTGCTTGAGCCCCTCCAGGGCGCTGCAGGTGATGTGGGTGAGGGTCTGCTTGGGCGCCATCAGCGCCAGATCGTGATCGGCATCGATGCCGAACAGCTCCATCACCTGGCTCACCATCTCGCGGTGCTGGCCGGTGAGCACCACCCGGGTGGCGAAATCGCTCGCTTGCTGGAACGCCTGTATGACCGGAGCCAGCTTGATCGCCTCAGGCCGGGTGCCCAGCACGATGGTGACCAGGGGAAGGCGTGTCAAAGCGGGCCGCTGACCTGGGCCCACTGTCTCATGACAGACGGGAGATTCGACGCAACACTGGGTGCCTGTGCTGCTGCTGTCAGCTGCGATGACATCCGTTGAGTCTTCCAGTCCGTTTCCGCGCACCAGCCCGTTCCCGGCGGCCAGTCCCTTCCCAGCGGCGAATCCCTTTCCCGCGGCTCCCCCGGCGGCCCCCCCACCGCGGGCATCAGCAGCCCCAGAAGCCGTTGTCCCTGCTGCAGCGCCAGCTCCAGCTGCTGACGGCACCCCCTCGAGCCTGGAGGAGATCGTGCGCATCGCCCATCAGCAAGGGCATAGCGACGTGCACCTGGGCATTGGTGAAGAGCCCCGCTACCGGGCTCGCGGCGAAATGGTGCGCACCGGCTGGCCGGTGACCGATGCGGCCACCTTTGCCCGCTGGCTGCGCGAGATCCTCAGCCCGGCTGAGATCGACAGCTTCCAGCGCGACAAGGAGTACGACGGCTCGCACGCCTTCAGCTTCGTGCGGGTGCGCATCAACCTGCTCGACTCGCTGCGCGGCCAGGCGATGGTGCTGCGCCTGATCCCCCAGACGATCGCCACCCTCGACGATCTCAAGTTGCCCGATGTATTGCGTGATCTGGCCGCCAGACCCAAGGGGCTGATCCTGGTGACAGGGCCCACCGGCAGCGGCAAGAGCACAACCCTGGCGGCGATGATCGATTGGATCAACTCCAACATGAGCCGCCACATCCTCACGATTGAGGATCCGGTCGAGTTTGTGCACGAGAGTCGGCAGTCGCTGGTGCGGCACCGCGAGGTGGGCCAGCACACCAAGGTGTTTCACAACGCGCTGCGGGCTGCCCTGCGCGAAGACCCCGATGTGATTCTGATCGGCGAGATCCGCGACCAGGAAACCCTGGCCACCGCGATCGAGGCCTCCCAGACCGGCCACCTGGTGTTCGGCACCCTGCACACCAACTCGGCCGTCAAGACGATTGAGCGCATCCTGGGCCTGTATCCCGCGGCCGAGCAGGAGGCGATCCGCCGCTCGGTCTCCGAGTCGCTGCTGGGGGTGGTGGCCCAGGGCCTGCTCAAGACGGCCGATGGCAAGCGCTGCGCCTATCACGACATCTTGATCAACACCGATGCCTGCAAGGACTACATCCTGCGGGGTGAGCTTGATGCGATCGAGGAGATCATGGCCCGCAGCGGCTTCGACGGCATGCAGACCGCCAACCAGGCCCTGCAGAAGCTCGTCGAAGACGGGCGCTGCACAGCCGATGATGCGCTGGCCCAGAGCCTCAAGCCCAACGAGCTGGCCCAGGCGCTGCGGGGGCGCACCTGAACTAGGAGTGGGCCAGGCGTGCGATCAACAGCACACTGAGGCCGACCGACAGCCCCAGCATCGCCAGGCGTCCATTCCAGATCTCGGCCTGAGGGGTGAAACCGCGTCGCCAGGCATTCAGCTCACGGCCGCTGACCTGTTCCTGCTCCACAGGTTCCATCGTGACCCTGCCTCGGGGGCCAAAAGCCTAGACGCATCAGAAGGGCGCCGGGTCACGCTGCAGGGCAGCGGCCTCTTCCAGCGGCCAGCGGGCCGCAACACCCAGCTGGCAGACACTGCTGGCTTGCCGGCTGAGCCACTGGCAGGCCGCCACCCCGATCATGGCGGCGTTGTCGGTGCAGTACGCCAGCGGTGCCAGGCGCCACTGCAGCCCGTGCTGCTGGCAGGCCTGCTCGAGCAGGGCTCTGAGCCTGAGGTTGGCCGCCACGCCGCCGACTAACACCAGCGTGCCGAGGTTCTGCTCGCGCGCGCAGCGGCAGCTGCGCTCCACCAGCACCTCGGCCACCACGTGCTCAAAACTGGCCGCCAGATCGGCCACCGGCAGGGGTGCAGCCTCGCGCTCGAGCGCCTTGACCTGCCTGAGCATGGCGGTTTTGAGACCGCTGAAGCTGAAGTCATAGGGATAGAAGCCACCCCCCGGTTTCGAGACCCGCCCCTTGGGCAGATCGAAGCGCTGCGGGTCTCCGCCAACAGCTGCTGCCGCCAGTGCCGGCCCGCCGGGATACCCCAGCCCCAGCAGCCGCGCCACCTTGTCAAAGGCTTCGCCAGCGGCATCGTCGTGGCTGCGGCCCAGCCGCGTGTAGCCGCCGGGGCCATCGACCCGCACCAGCTCGGTGTGGCCGCCACTGACCAGCAGCACCAGATAGGGCGGCGCTGGCGGCGTGGCATCAAGTTGCGCCGAACAGAGATGGCCTTCGAGGTGATGAATGCCGACAAAGGGCTTGCCGTGCAGCCGTGCCAATGTGCGGCCCGTGACCGAGGCCACCAGCAGGGCCCCTGCCAGCCCCGGGGCCACGGTGGCGGCAATGCCGTCAAGCTCGTCCATGGCCACGCCGCTCACGGCCATGACCTGCTCGATGAGGCCAGGCAGGGCTTCGACATGGCGCCTTGAGGCGATTTCGGGCACGACGCCGCCCCAGCGGGCGTGCTCGGCCACCTGAGAGGCGACGGCATCGGCCAGCACCGTCGTGCCGCGCACAACGGCGGCAGCCGACTCGTCACAACTTGTTTCGAGGGCCAGAACCGTGGGCATCGAACCTGTCGGGCTCCCCTACTGTCCGCTGGTGACATCCTGCCCTGCGGCTCGACCCGATGCGCCGTCTTTTCCCTCGGCTGTTCGCAGCACTGCTTTCCATCTTCCTGCTGATCGGTGTGGCGCCTGCGGCCCACGCTGATGTGGCTGGTCTGACCCCCTGCAGCGAGAGCGCCCGCTTCCAGCAGCGCGTTGCTGCCGCCAAGACCGATCAGGCCAAGGCTCGCTTTGCCATGTACAGCCAGGCGGTCTGTGGCGCCGATGGCCTGCCCCACCTGATCGTCGATGGTCGCTGGAGCCACGCCGGTGACTTCATGATCCCCGGTATCGCCTTCCTCTACATCGCCGGCTGCATCGGCTGGGCTGGCCGCAGCTACATCATGGCTGTGCGCAGCCGCAAGGATGCCACCATGGCTGAAATCCAAATTGATGTGCCCCTGGCGCTCAAGTGCACCATCGGTTCAGCCACCTGGCCCCTGGCAGCACTGGCTGAATTCAAGGGCGGCAAACTGCTGGAAGACGACAGCAAGGTCACGGTTTCACCCCGCTGATCGTCCTCCTCTTTTCTTCAACCCGGCATCTGCTTTGAAGCCATGAAAAAATTTCTGACCACAGCTCCAGTGTTTGCGGCGATTTGGTTCACCATCACCGCTGGAATCATGATCGAGTTCAACCGCTTCTTCCCTGATCTGCTGTTCCATCCCCTCTGAACCAAGCGGTTCATAGGGTTATGGCGGCCCCCGTCGGGGCCGCTTTTTTATTGGCGCCGCGTCACAGGCCCATCAGCGCTTCGAGTTCGCCCAGGGCCACCTCGAGGTCGCCATTGATCAAGGCGGCATCAAATTCTGATTCGGCGGCCAGCTCAATGCGGGCGCGCTGCAACCGCCTGGCGATGGCCTCGTCTGAGTCGGTGCCGCGGCCACGAATGCGGGCTTCGAGTTCCTCGAGCGAGGGGGGTTTGATGAACAACTGGAAGCCTGCCGCAAAACTCTTGCGCACCTGCCTGGCCCCTTCCAGTTCGATTTCAAGCAGCACCGGCCGGCCTGCTTCCAGCTGACGCTCCACCGGTTGGCGCGGGGTCCCATAGAGGTTGCCGGCGAATTCAGCCCATTCCAGGAATCCCCCTGCAGCGATCTGAGCCTCGAAGGCTTCGCGGTTCAGGAAGAAATAGTGAACCCCGTCCTGCTCGCCGCTGCGCGGGGCCCTGGTGGTGGCCGAGATCGACAGCCAGATTTCGGGATGCCGCTCCAGCAGCCGCCCCACCAAGGTGCCCTTGCCGACGCCGCTGGGGCCGGTCAGGACCGTCAGTCGCCCTGGGTTGGCTTGGCTCATGACAACGGCGGCTCTGGCGACAGGGCGATCCTGACAGCAGAGTATTGGTGCGTTCCAGCTCCCATCGCCCCCAGCCGTGGCTGCACCAGTGAGCAAGCTTCAGGCGATGGATCTCACCAGCCTCAGGGCCGTGCTGGCTGAGCTGGGTCCCGCTGTGCTGCCATCCCGTTTTGAAAAGGCCCAGCAGGTCGATGCGCAGACGATTCAGCTGGGCCTGCGCACGTTGGCTGGCACCACCTGGCTGGAGCTCAGTTGGCTGGCGGAAGCTCCACGCCTGCATGCCATTGCCCCACCGCCCCGTCAGGGGGAGGGCAGCACCCTGGCGCAGCAGCTCCAGCACGGGCTGCGCGGGCTGGCCTTGGTGGCCATCACGCAGCAGGGCTGGGAGCGGGTGGTCGAGCTGGGTTTTGCACGCCGGCCTGGTGAGCCACCCGAGCGCAGCTTGGTGCTGGAGCTCATGGGTCGCCACAGCAACCTGTTTTTGCTCGATGCCCAGCGCCAGGTGATCAGCCTGGCGCGGCAGGTGCGTGAGCAGCAATCGCGCTTGCGGCCGATCAGCACCGGCGACCTTTACCAGGCACCACCCCCGCTGCAAGGGGAGCCCCCGTCAAGCCGGGAACCCATGGAGCGCTGGCTGCAGCGCCTGCAGCTGCAGCCCCTGCCACTAGGTCAGGCGCTGCTGCGCAGTTACCAGGGGGTCAGCCCGGCGCTGCTCGATCAGCTGATCGGCCCTGAGCTGGCGGCCCAACCTGCCACTGCGCTGAACGCTGCGCAGTGGCAGCTGGTGCGCCAGCGCTGGTTGCAGTGGCTCGAAGCCCTCGACGCGCAACGCTTTGGCTTCAGCGCCCACGGGTCTGGTTATTGCTGTTGGAGCAGCAGCGATGCATCGCCCTCTGGCCCTGCGCCTTGTGCCCTGAGCCTCAACGCGGCCGTGGCCCGGTATTACGGCGATGGCTTGGCGGCCAGGCAACGGCAGGCGATGCAGCAGCAGTGGCGCCAGCGCCTCAGCCAGCAGCACCTGCGCGAGCAGCGGCTGCTCGCCCAGCAGCATTTGCTGCTGGGCGAAAGCGAGCGTGCCGATGCCCTCCAACAGCAGGCCGATGCCCTGCTCTGCCAGGCCAATCCCTCGCGCGCGAGCGTTGATGAGGCCCAGTCGCTCTACAAGCGCGCCCGGCGGCTGCGGCGCTCCGCGGCCGTGATCAGCGGGCGAATCGGCTTGCATCAGCAGCGTCTGGCCTGGCTCGAGACCAGCCTCACCTATCTCGAGCAGGCTGAAACCCTTGCGCAACTCAAGGATCTGGCGCTCGAGCTGGGCGCCCTCGAGGCGCGCGCTGAGCCTCGAGGACGCTCCGGCAAGGGTGCGCGGCGCTCGCCAGCAGATCCGCCGCCCCAGCCGCTGGAGCTGCGCTCC
Source organism: Cyanobacteria bacterium K_DeepCast_35m_m2_155 (assembly GCA_016882285.1). Taxonomy (GTDB): domain Bacteria; phylum Cyanobacteriota; class Cyanobacteriia; order PCC-6307; family Cyanobiaceae; genus RGUW01. Next base: position 30,145 of record VGQS01000005.1, read on the forward strand.
CCAGGCGGCCTGCGCCTGCAGGTGGGCCGCAACCACCGTCAGAACGAGTGGATCAGCCTGCGCCAGGCACGCCGCGGGGACCTCTGGTTTCACGCGCAGGAATGCCCGGGCAGTCATGTGGTGCTGAAATCCTCTGAGCAGGCCTGTGGCGACGCCGATGTGGCCGCGGCCGCCCATGTGGCTGCCTATTTCAGCCGCGGCCGCGGCAACGCGCGGGTGCCGGTGGTCATGGTGCAGACCACAGAACTGCAGCGCATTCCTGGAGCCCAGCCGGGCACGGTGCGCCATGGCGGTGGCGAGGTGCTGTGGGGTGAGCCGTCCCAGGCCGCCGCGCTGCTCGCCGCAGCCCCTAGCCTGCCGGTGGAGCCCAGCGCATGAGCGACAGCAACCTTCAGCCCCCTGCCGAACCCCTGGCGCCACCGCCGCCGATCCGGGTGGACGTGTCTGCGGGAGCGCGCTCTGAGGAGTTTCCAGGCGAGGTCGAGATGAGCCTGGTCGATCACCTCGAAGAGCTCAGGCGCCGCATTCTGCGCAGTCTGCTGGTGGTGGTGGTCGCCGCCGCCGGCTGCCTGCTGCTGGTGCGGCCGCTGGTGCGCCTGCTGGAGATGCCCGCCAGTGGCATTCGCTTTTTGCAGTTGGCACCGGGCGAATTTTTGCTGGTTTCGCTCAAGGTCGCCGGCTATGCGGGCCTCACCCTGGCGCTGCCCTACGTGCTGTACGAGGCGCTCTCGTTTGTGCTGCCTGGCCTGAGCCGCAGCGAGCGCCGTCTGGTGGCCCCGGCCGTGGCGGGCTCCGCTGTGCTGTTCGCCGCCGGACTTGCGTTTGCCTGGTGGGCCCTGGTGCCCGCGGCATTGCAGTTTTTGGTCAGCTACGGCGCCGACGTGGTGGAGCCTGCCTGGTCGATCGAGCGCTATCTCGACTTTGTGTTGTTGCTCATGCTGGCGACAGCCCTGGCGTTCCAGCTGCCGGTCCTGCAGCTGTTGCTTGGGCTGCTGGGGCTGGTGCGTTGGCGCACGATGCTGGGGGCCTGGCGCTGGGTGGTGTTGATCGCTGCCGTGGCAGGTGCGGTGCTGACCCCATCGACCGATCCACTGACCATGCTGTTGCTCAGCGGGGCGATCACGGTGCTGTTCTTGCTGGGTGTGGCCCTGGTCGCCTTGAGCGAAACACTGCGGCCTGCTTAAAGCAGAAATTCGCTGGCCCGCCCGTTCGGTAGCTCCAGGGCCAGTGACAGGGCTTTGCCCAGCCGCGGGCGGTCGCTGCAGGTCTCCAGCCAGCGGCGCACCTCAGCAGCGACGCCCAGGCTGTTGAGCAGCAGCACCAGCTCGTGGATGTGGCGCTCATAGTCCTCGCGACTCAACGGGAAGGACTGTTGCTCCTGGTAGGCCCACATGACCTGCAGGTAGACGCGGCCGCGGCGTTGCACCAGTTGCAGGTCGTACGAGGCTTGCCAGCGCTGCTGCAGCAGGTTGATGACTTCAGCAGCGCTCAACGGAGTGTCCATGGGACGGCGTCTGGGCGGGCTGCTCACAACAGCATGTTGCAACCCCTCGGATCTTGGCCGCGGGCCGGCGCGATGGGGCAGGGGCAAGTTCTAATGTGGCGCCACGTTGCGCCGGCTTCCGGACTGCCCGCATGACCCAGATCCCAGCAGCCTCTTCTGGCGGTGACGTGCCCGGCATGGGCCGGCGTCAGTTCATGAATCTGCTGACCTTCGGTTCGGTCACAGGGGTTGCGCTCGGCGCCCTGTATCCGGTGGTCAATTACTTCATTCCCCCGCGCGCCGCCGGCGGCGGTGGTGGCACCTCAGCCAAGGACGAGCTGGGCAACAACGTCACCGCCAGTGGCTGGCTGTCGACCCACAAGGACGGTGATCGCTCGCTGGTGCAGGGGCTCAAGGGCGATCCCACCTACTTGATCGTCGAAGGCAGTGACGCCATCGGCAGCTACGGCATCAACGCCATCTGCACCCACCTGGGTTGTGTTGTGCCCTGGAACAGCGGCCAGAACAAATTCATGTGCCCTTGCCATGGCTCCCAGTACGACGCCACCGGCAAGGTCGTGCGGGGCCCTGCACCGCTCTCGCTGGCCCTGGCCCATGTGTCGGTCGAGAACGACAACGTGTTCTTGAGCCAGTGGACCGAGACCGATTTCCGCACCGGTGACAAGCCCTGGTGGGCCTGATCTCGTTTTCTGCCATCGCCATCAGACCTGCCATGCGTCGCCTTTTCTCCTCACTGACCGGTTCACTGCTCGGCCTGAGCCTGATGCTCTCCGTGCTGTTCACCGCCGCCAGCCCCAGCTGGGCTTACCCCTTCTGGGCGCAGCAGAACTACGCCAGCCCGCGTGAAGCCACTGGCAAGATCGTCTGCGCGAACTGCCATCTGGCCAAGAAACCCACCCGCATTGAGGTTCCCCAGGCCGTGATGCCCGACACCGTCTTCAAGGCGGTCGTCGAGATTCCCTACGACACCTCCGTGCAGCAAGTTGCCGGTGATGGCAGCTCCACGGGTCTCAACGTCGGGGCTGTGTTGATGCTTCCCGATGGCTTCACCCTGGCTCCCCAGGAGCGCATGAGCGATGAGCTCAAGGAGGAGACCGCCGGGATCTACTTCACCCAGTATTCCGACGAGCTGCCCAACACCTACATCGTTGGCCCCCTGCCTGGTGATCAGCATCAGGAGATCGTCTTTCCGATCCTGTCACCAGATCCTGCTGCTGACAGCTCCATCCACTTCGGCAAATACAGCATCCACGTCGGCGGTAACCGTGGCCGCGGCCAGGTGTATCCCACCGGTGAGAAGAGCAACAACGGTGTCTTCACCGCACCTGCTGCAGGAACCATCGCTTCGATTGCTCCTGGCGATGGTGGCGCGACTGTTGTGACCATCAGCACCGAGGACGGTGGTTCCCTCAGCGAAACCGTGCCGGCTGGCCCCACCCTGACCGTGGCTGTGGGCGATGCCGTGGCTGCCGGCGGGGCGTTGACCAATGACCCCAACGTGGGTGGCTTTGGACAGATCGACACCGAGATCGTGCTGCAGAACCCGGTTCGCATCTATGGCCTGCTGGCCTTCTTTGCGGCGGTTGCTCTGGCCCAGATCATGCTGGTGCTCAAAAAGCGTCAGGTCGAGAAGGTTCAGGCTGCCGAGGGTCTGGTCTGATCGTTCTGATCCAACGCCTGGCTGTGCTGACCTCTCCCGGCCCCCTGGTTGTCCAGTTGGGCCCTTTTGCCTTGCGTTGGTACGGTCTGCTGATTGCCACTGCTGTGCTGGTGGGCCTGGCGCTTGCCACCCGCCTGGGCCGCCAGCGTGGGATTGACCCCGCTCTGATCACCGATCTGCTGCCCCTGTTGGTGCTGGGAGCCGTGGTGGGGGCCAGGCTCTATTACGTGCTGTTTGAGTGGCGCCAGTACAGCGGCGATTGGCTCTCTGCACTGGCCATCTGGCGCGGCGGTATTGCGATTCATGGGGCCCTGCTTGGCGGTGCGCTGACGACTGTTGCCTATTGCCGTTGGCGCAAGCAGCGCTTCTGGCCCTTGCTTGATGTGTTGCTGCCGGCGGTGGCCCTGGGCCAGGCCATAGGCCGCTGGGGCAACTTTTTCAATTCCGAAGCCTTCGGGCTGCCGACGGATCTGCCCTGGAAACTCGCCATCCCCGCGGCCCATCGCCCCGCTGAGTTTCTCGGTGAGCTCTATTTCCACCCGACGTTTCTCTACGAATCGATCTGGAACCTCGGCGTCTGCGCCCTGCTGCTGTGGCTGTTTCGCCTCGGCACCCGTGATCGTCTTCAGCTGCCCGCTGGTGCCTTGAGCTGCACGTACCTGATGGCCTACAGCGCCGGTCGTTTCTGGATCGAGGGGCTGCGGCTCGACCCCCTCTGTCTGGTGGGTGAGCCACCCTTCTGCAGTGGTGGATTGCGTATGGCCCAGCTGATGAGCCTGGCCTTGATCGGCTTGGGTGGTGCGGGCCTGTGGTGGCTGTATGGCCGCCACCGCGCCCTGCCTGATCCGTCTGGGGTGAAGGTTTGCTGAGCCATCCGGTCTGGATCGTTGGCGCAGGACCTGGCGCGCCCGATCTGCTGACCCTGCGTGCTGCCCGTTTGATCGAGCAGGCCGAGGTGCTGGTGTGGACCGATTCGCTGGTGAATCCGCAGATTGCTGCCTTGGCGCCGGCAGCTTGTGAGCGCATTCGAACCAGCACCCTCACCCTTGAAGAGGTGATGGATCTGGTCATTGCACGGGCGCGTGCGGGACGCAGGGTCGTGCGCCTGCACGACGGAGACCCTTGCCTCTATGGCGCGTTGGCCGAGCAGGTGTGCCGGCTTGCCGATGCTGAGCTGGCCGTTGAGGTGGTGCCGGGTCTCAGTGCCTATCAGGCGGCGGCGGCGGCACTCAATCAGGAATTCACCATCCCAGGTGTCGTGCAGACGATTGTGCTGAGCCGTGCAGGCGGACGTACAGGCGTGCCCGAGCGCGAGGCCTTGGGGCGTCTGGCGGCTCTGCAGGCCTCGCTGTGTCTCTATCTGAGCGCTCGCCACATCGAGGAGGTGCAGGCAGAGCTGTTGCAGCACTACCCTCGCGATACCCCTGTGGCGATCGGCTATCGCCTCAGCTGGCCCGATCAGTGGCTGGCGGTGGTGCCGCTTGATCAGATGGCAGCCACCAGCCGCGAGCGCGGTCTGATCCGCACCACGCTGTATGTCGTCAGCCCTGCCCTCGCGGCCTCGGCTGATCAGCGCTCCAAGCTGTATTCAGCCAGCCACAGCCACCTCTTCAGAGGCGGCGCCTGAGGGCGCTGCATAGAGCTCGCGCGCCAGCTGCTCACGTTCAAAGCGGCAGCCCAGCCGCTCGGCGATGGCGCCCACATCGTCAGCAGCATTGCCCAGGCAACAGGTGCCACCTGGCGAAGGCGTCACGTTGAACACCAGGCCAGGCTTGGCGCTGATGCGTGCTTCGCCCAGCATCAGGCGTCGTTCGCGCTTGTTGATCAACTGGGGGCGCACGCCTCCATAACCCTTGGCAAAGCTCAGATCAGCCAGGCTCATGTCGGGCACGATCTTGCGCGCGTCGCTTAAAAACAGCCAGCGGCGCAGCCAGGGCACCTCAAAGAGCAGGTTTTTGATGATGTAGTTGCGGATGTCAGCCACCCGCAGCAGCTGCCACAACACACTCAGCACCGCCCAGTCGAGCCTGAGCACCTTGAGAAATTCCCAGAAGGACGCGGGTTTGTAGCGCTCGAGCATGGGCAGCAGCAGCGCTGTCGGGCCGAAGCGTGTCTGACCGGGAGCCCGCACGTCTGGGTCGCCATGGATCGCAGCAAAGGGCAGCTTGTCGTTCTGCACGGTGTAGACCTTGCCGCGCAGCAGGTCGGGGGTGAAGTAAAAACTTCCCGCCACCGGCAGGCACGAATACTCCAGGGCGTATCCCATCTGCTGGGCCATCAACAGGCTGTGGGCGCCGGCGTTGACCACCACATGGCGTGCCCGCACCTGACGCGCGGCCGCCTGACCGGGCTGAGCGTCTGTCTGCTCGAGGGTGACCAGATAGCTCTGCCCGTCGCTGGGCGCAGCGGCGTGCCCCTCTTCAGGTGCGATGGCCGCGACCCTGATTCCGCACTCGACCCGCAGCTCTCGACCGCTGCCATCGGCAGCTGCCTGGGCCTGCTCGACAAACGAGTGCGCCAGCGCTTCGTAATCGACGGCGGTGTAGGTGCTGCGAATGCCGATGGCAACCAGCTCCTCGCTGCGCAGTTCGCCGTTGCGCAGGGCCACCTGGGGTTCCCAGCTCGCGATGTCGTCCTTCTCGAGCAGCTCCATGGCCGGAAAGTGCGGCGAGAACTGGCTGAACCGCTGCCTCAGGAAGCTGCACTCCTGTTCACCGACCCCCAGCACCATCTTGGGGGTGCGAAACACGCAGCGATCGCGCACCTCCGGTGGGAGCAGCTCGGCGTAGTGCACGATCATCTCGGCCGTGCGCTTGACGCGCACAGCTTTCTCAAGGGTGTAGTTGGTCTCGATGTCGCCGCAGTGGATCGTTTGGCTGTTGTTGGTGGGTTTGGAGTTGACCTGGGCGAGCTGCTCGTAGCGCTCGACCAGCAGCACGCGGTTGAGGTCGGTGTAGCGGGCCAGCTCAAACAGCAGCGCTGTGCCGCAGACGCCGCCTCCGACGATCAGCACATCAACGGTTTCCGGTTCTTGCGCCGGCCCTGGCGTGCCAGGGCCTTGACCCAGCTGAGCTGTTTGAGCCAAGCGAGCGTTCCTGTCTCTGTGGCCCATGCTGCCTTGCCCAGGGACCGGGTTGGTCGTGGTCTATCGTGCCGAGGTCAGGTCGCTTGGCCTGTACGGGCGATTAGCACAGTGGTAGCGCACTTCCTTCACACGGAAGGGGTCACTGGTTCGAATCCAGTATCGCCCACTTTTGTTAATGCAGGGGCCGCATAAACGCGGATTAACTTGACTCCTTCGGCACAATTGTGTCCAGTTGAACACGTTGTTTTGCCGTCTGATCCGGCTTGCGACACCTCGTTGACGTCGGCTTTGCCGCAGCCTCTAGCCCAGGCGAGTCCTGGGCGAGAGGTTCCTGAGCTGCAGCGTCTCGCTCAGGTGCTGCTCGGCGCACGTCAGACCCAGGGCCTGAGCCTTGAAGCTCTTGGCCAGAGGCTGCACATGGGCGTCGAGCAGCTTGCCTGCTTGGAAGCTGGAGACCTGGAACGCCTGCCCGAGCCGGTGTTTGTCATTGCTCAGGCCCGCAGGATCGCTGCTGCCCTCGGGGTCGACATCAGTCCTGAGATTGAGTCTCTGCGGGCGTCTGAGGCCTTCATGGCCGCCCGCCCAGTGCTCAGCAGCACTGTTTTTCAGGCTGCGGCCAAGCAACGCGAGAGCCCCAGCCAGCCACCCCCAGCCAGCGCTCAGCAGCCTTGGCCCTGGCGTCCCGCCGTGGCCTGGTTGCTGCTGGCCAGTGGTCTGGGCGCTGCGGGAGCAGGCCTCTGGCAGCAGCGTCAGCAGCTGCAACCATTGTTGGGGCAGTGGAGCGGCCAGCTCAATGCAGCCAAAGCAGTGCTGCAGCGGCCAAGCAGCCAGCCGGCACCAATGCCCGCCAAACCACCACAGCCCAAGCCAGCACCGGCGCCGGCTGACTTGCAGCTCCAGGCCAGCCAGCCCTGCTGGCTGGAGGTGCGCCCTGCTGCTGGTGGTGCCCCGCTGTTCCGCGGACGCTTCGTGGGCCAGCGCAGCTTTGCCTTAGGCAGGGGCCTGCGGGTGCGCGCCGGTCGCCCTGATCTGCTGATGGTCAGCCAGGGCCAGGCCTCACCGAAGCCCCTGGGCACCATTTCAGAGATTCGCTGGGTGAGCTTTGGCCCCCAGACGGCTGGTGCCCGCGTTGAGGCCGGCGGCGTCAACCAGGATCAAGCGGTGAAGCCGCCTGGGCCCCAATCTTGACCTCGAGCTCAAGCCCGGCCGATTCCTGAACCCAGGGCGCACAGGCTGCCAGGCTCCAGCGCTCCAGGCTCAGATCTGGACCTGCAGCGTGCTCGCCAGCGGCCAGCGGCATCAAGGTGATCGTCGCGGTCCTGGCTTGTGAAGCAGCATCAGAGCTCACATCCACCCTCAGTGAGCTGATCACCTGCTGCGGCCGGCGATCGAGTGCAGCGGCCAGCCGCAGCAGCAGGGCCATCGTCGCGACGGTGTGGCGGTCTTGGCGTTCTTCAATCAGCTGCCAGGACTCGTGGCGCTTTTTGGGCAGGCTGCGGCGGTGGTACCGCGCGATCGCGGCCACCATCAGGTGCTCGGCTTCGGTGTAACCGAGCAATTCGCCATGGCGGATCAGGTACCAGGTGTGTTTGTGGTAGGCGGCAACGTTGATGTGCTGGCCGCAGGTGTGCAGCATCGCCGCCGCCCACAGCAGCTGGCGGCCTTCGCCGGTGTCGTCATGCAGCACCCCACGGGTTTGCTCGTAGAGCGCCAGGGCGTGGCCAGCGACCCGTTCGGCGCGCGGGATGTCCACGCCAAAACCGCGCGCCAGGTGCAGCACGGTGCGCTCGCGAATCGTGCTCTGGTACGCCAGACGGTCATCGAGCAGGCCGTTGCGCAGCATCCAGTCGACGATCAGCCCCTCGCGCAGGGCCCGCTCGCAGATCACCAGCTCGCCGATCTGCAGGCTCGCCATGGTGCTCTGCAGGATCAGCGCCCCGTGCACGATGATTTCGGCGCGTCGTTCGTTGAGCCCAGGCAGGGCCTTGCGCTGCTCAGACGTCAGGCTCACCAGGCGCTCGAGTAGTTGATCGATTCGCGCGCGGCTCAGGCGGTAGCCCTGCAGCTTCAACGGCGGCCTCGGATCTTCGGCGGCGGCCAACGACGCCAGCGCCATGGCGGTGCCGCTGGTGGCGACCAGCAGGGGCTCTTCGGCGCTGCGCAGGCCTGCCCTGACCTGGGCCACCGCCGGGTCCATCGCCCCCTGGATGTAGGCGGCCAGAAACGAGCGGCGCTCGGGCGGCAGTGGGTCGCTCTGGCCAAACTCCCGCTGCAGTCGAACCGCACCGATGCGGGTGCTGCTGAGCACGCGCGCCTCGCGGCCGTCGGCCAGGATCAACTCGGTGGATCCCCCGCCGATGTCGATGATCACGTGGGGCCGCTCGCCAAAATGCATGCCCGACAGCACGCCTAGATAAATCAGGCGGGCCTCTTCGGGGCCGCTGACCAGATCGACATCGAGGCCGATCTGCTCGCTGACGGTGCCCAGAAAATCGCGCCCGTTCGGGGCTTCGCGCACCGCACTGGTGGCGGCTGTGACGATCTGCTCGACGCCATGGCTGTCGGCCAGATCGCGGCAATGGCGCAGGGTCTGCAGGGCGCGTTCGATCGCCGCTGAGGTCAGATCACCCCGATCGGGATCACGCTCACCCAGGCGGGTGGCCGACTTTTCAGTCACCACCACGTTGAAGCTGCCGAGGGCAGGATCAACGGCGGCGATCACCAGGTGAATCGAGTTGGTGCCGATGTCAATGGCGGCGACCTTGCGGGTCGGAGCGTTCACGGCCTGGGGCATCGCGAGGCAGCGGCGCCGTCACTTTGCCACCCCATGACCGAGGGGCATGGCGCCGATACGCTTGCCGGCAGCTGGCCAGGCTGCATGCCACGTCAACGCGCGCGCGCCCTGCTTGAACTGCTGCGTTGGCACAAACCCAGTGGCCGGCTGATTCTGCTGATTCCGGCGCTCTGGAGTTTGTGGTTGGCCCGTGCCGGCCTGCCGCCGCTGCCGTTGTTGGGCTGGATCGTGCTGGGCGCCCTGGCGGTCAGTGGTGCTGGCTGCATCGCCAACGACCTCTGGGATCGGCGCCTCGATCCCCAGGTTGAGCGCACAGCCAACCGCCCGCTGGCGTCGGGTCGTGTTGGGGTGAGCGCCGCTGTGGCGTTGCTGCTGCTCATGCTGGTGCTGGCGCTGCTGGTGGTGCTGGCGCTGCCGCCTGCGCACCGCCAGCTTTGTCTGCTGCTGGCCTTGGCAGCCTTACCGCCTGTGCTGCTGTACCCCTCGGCCAAGCGTTGGTTTGGCTATCCGCAGGCGGTGCTGGCCCTGTGCTGGGGCTTTGCCGTGTTGCTGCCCTGGGCTGCGGTGCGCGGCTCGCTGGCAGGGGGCTGGCCCCTGTGGTTGACCTGGGGCGCCACGTTGCTGTGGACCTTTGGCTTCGACACCGTCTACGCGATGGCCGATCGCCCTGATGATGAGCGCGTCGGCATCCGCAGCAGTGCCCGCAGCCTGGGTGAACAGGCACCGCTTGTCGTGGCGCTCTGTTACAGCGCCACCGCCCTGGCGTTGGCAGCGGCGGCTGTGCTGAGCGGTGTGTCGTTCGCGTTTTGGCCCCTGTGGCTGCTGGCCGCTGTGTTGATGCAGCAGCAGGCCGCTGTGCTGCGGCGTCCGGCCCTGCCGGCTGCGGCCTACGGCCGTCATTTTCAGCGGCAGGTGCAACTGGGCGCGCTGCTGCTGCTGGCCTTGATCGTGGGGTTCAGGTGAACCTGCCGCCGCCGCTGCGCGCGGGCCAGCGGGTCAAGCTGGTGGCCGCCAGCTCGGCACTGGGCCAGGCCAGTTGGCCGCGGCTTGAGGCCGGCATGGCCTTGCTACAGGGTTGGGGGCTGGTGCTCGAGCCCAGCGACGCCCGCACGCGCGCCTGGGGCTATCTGGCCGGTGATGACTCTCAACGCAGCGCCGATCTCGATGGCACAGCCGAGCTGTGGGCGTGCCTCAGGGGCGGCTGGGGTGCGGCGCGCCTGCTGGAGGACCCTGCATTGGCCTGGCCCGCTGGCTGGATGCTGGGCTTCTCCGATGTGACCTCCCTGCTCTGGGCGCGGCAGGCACGGGGGCTGGCAGGCGGCATCCATGGGCCGTTGCTCACCACCCTGGCGGCAGAGCCGCCCTGGAGCCAGGAGCGGCTGCGCCGCATGCTCTTCGGCGAGTCGCTGGAGCCTTTGCGCGGTGTCTGCTGGCAGCGCGGCATCGCCGAGGGGCCACTGCTGGTGGCCAATCTGACCGTGGCCACACACCTGTTGGGCACGCCCCACTGCCCGCCATTGCGGGGCGCGATTCTGGTGCTCGAGGATGTTGGTGAGGCCCCCTACAGGCTCGATCGGCTCTTGACCCACTGGCGCCTGTGCGGCGCTCTGCAGCAGCTGGCGGGTCTGGCCTTGGGGCGCTTTGACGACTGCGATGACCCTGAGGCTGCAGGTTTCAGCGCTGCTGAGGTGCTCGCTGAGCGCACCGCTGACCTGGGGATCCCTGTGTTGGCAGAGCTGCCGATTGGCCATGGCGAGGCCGGCAATGCCGCCCTGCCGCTGGGGGTGTGGGCCCGTCTCGATGCCACGGGCGGCTGCCTCAGCCTGCAGCCCGGGCGCTGAGCACCGCTTCGGCCACGGTGAGGTCAAACGGCGTTGTCAGCTTGATGTTCGAAGCCGGTGCCTGGAGCACCTGCACCGCCAGCCCCAGCCGCTCAAACAGAGCTGCATCGTCGGTGACCTCCCAGCCTTGCTGGCTGGCGGTGGCATGGGCCTGGCGCAGTTGGTCCACCGCAAATCCCTGCGGGGTCTGCGCGGCCCAAAGGCGACTGCGCTCGGGTGTGGCCGTGATGGTGCCTGCCGCGTCCACCTGCTTGATGGTGTCGGTCACGGGGGTGGCGGCAATCACCGCTTGCCCGCCTGCCACGGCTGCGGCGCAGCGGCTCAGCAGCTCAGGCTCGACCAGGCAGCGGGCTCCGTCATGGATCAGTACGTTGCTGGCGCCCTGCGGCAGGGCGGCCAGGCCGCAGCTGACGGACTGCTGACGGGTGTCGCCTCCCAGGATCCACTGCACCGGCTTGCCGGGTGCTGCCGCCGCCACCAGCGCCGTGATCGCCGCCTCGTCGATGGCCTGACCGACGATGCCCACCCAGCTGATCGCTTCGCAGGCCAGGGCCGCATCGAGGGTCCAGGCCAGCACGGGGCGACCGGCGACGCGCAACAACAGCTTGTTGCCGCTAGCGCCCATGCGCCGGCCTGATCCAGCGGCAGCGATCAGCAGATGCACAGCAAACAGAACAAACCAGATGGGCTCCATACAATCAGGCCACGTGCCGGCTTGGTTTCAATGCGCGCCCTGTTCCTGATCCCGGGCGATGCCGTGCGCCAGCTGCAGGCCATGCCCGCGGTGGCGGCGGTGGCGCAGCAACTCTCAGCCCAGGTGCAAGTGGTCTGCTCTGCTGCTGTGGCGCCTTGCTGGAGCCTGCTGCCGGCCGCCGACAAGGTCATCCCGTTTGACTTTGCTGCGGCCAACCTTGCTGACTGGGCCAATCTGCTGGGCTCGGTGCGGGAACCTGACTTTCAGCTCTGCATCAATCTGGCCGAGGGGCGGCAGGTGGATCTGATGCTGTCGATGAGCCATATCCCCACCCGCGTTGCATCAGGAGGCTTTTCGGCGACGGAGACGGTGACCCCGTCGCTGGCCGGCTGGCCCGCCCAGGCCCTCGAGGTCTATCTCAAGCCCATCGGCGTTGCGCTGGCCGCTGGTGAGGCTCGCCTGAGCCTGCCCCGCAGCGAGGTCGATGCCGCCGCCGCCGCCCTGCCCCAGGGGGAGGGCCCCCTGCTGCTGCTCGCTCCCACTGGCAAGCCAGGTGACTGGCCCGCCCAGCAGTGGCAGCAGCTGCCCGGCCTGATCAGCCAGCGCCTGGCCAACCTGCGCGCCCATACCCTGAGCGCCGCGGGCGGCGTGTCCATACGCCAGCGGGCCTTGCTGCTGGCAGCCTCCGATGTGGTGCTCGCCAGTGATCCAGTGACCATTGAGCTGGCGCTGCTGTTGGGCCTGCCGCTGGTGGCGCTGGGGCGCCCAGCTGCCAGTCTGCCGGTGCGGCAAGGCGTGCAGGGCTTGGCAGAGCCGGGTGAACTCGCCAACCTGGAGCAGGCTCGGGTGCTGACGGCTCTTGGCTTCGCTTGATCCAACAGCGCCATGGCGTTGACCCCGCTGGGCTGGCTGCGGCGCAGGCGCCGCCGGCCACCCTCGACACGCTCACGCCACCCCTGGCTCAGGCCGCTGCTGGCCCTGGTGCTGGTGGTCAACCTGTCGGCCATCGGCTACCGGCTCACCGAGGGCTGGGACTGGGGCGATTGCTACTGGATGGTGGCGATCACCATCCCCACCATCGGCTACGGCGAGGTCGAGCCGCTCAGTCCGGCAGGACGTCTGGTCACGGTGTTCTCGGTGATCGGCGGGCTGGTGGTGCTGCAACAGACCGTGCAGAGCCTGCTTGGCCTCTCGGAGTCGGGCTACTTCGTGCGGCTGCGGCAGCGCCGCTTCATCAACTGGGTGCACACGATGAATGACCATGTGATCCTGTGCGGCTACGGCCGTATCGGCCGTGAGATCGGCGATCAGATCAGCCGGGAGGGGGTGGATCTGCTGGTGGTCGAGATGGACCCTGAGCGCAAGGAAGCCGCCGAGGAGGCGGGGCTGCCGGTGCTCATGGCCGATGCCACCCTCGATGAAACCCTGCTGGAGGCCGGTATCCACCAGTGCCGTTCGCTGGTGGCGGCCCTGCCGAGCAATGCCGCCAACCTCTATGTGGTGCTGAGCGCCCGTGGCCTGGCGCCCCGGTGCCGTCTGATCGCCCGCTCCGACAGCGACGAAGCCTCGCGCAAGCTGCGCCTGGCTGGTGCTGATCAGGTGGTGAGCCCCTATGTGGCCGGCGGCCGCACCATGGCGGCCACGGCCCTGCGCCCTCTGTCGGTCACCTTCATGGAGCTGCTGGCCGGCAGCGACTGCGAGGTCGAGGAGTTTCGCCTCTCCGACGATCCGCAGCGGCTGGGCGATCTCAACGGGCGCACCCTGCAGGCCCTGGAGCTGCGCCGCCGCACCGGCGCTCTGGTGCTGGCGATTCGCAACCCCGAGCACGCTCTGGCCAGCCCCTACAGCTACCGCGGCAGCACCTACAGCAACCAGGGCGAGCCCGAGCTGATCGCCAACCCCGGCGGCAGTGTCACCCTGGCCCCGGGTCAGCTGCTGGTGGTGATGGGCAGCAAGGAGCAGCTCTCTGCCTTTGGCGAGTTGCTGGGACCTGCCCTGGTCAGCATCGATGCGATGCGTGAGTAGGGGGCGCCCAGGCGCATACGATCGCCGCCAGAACCCTGCTGCCAACCGTCATGACCGCCTCCGCCGCATCGCTTGAGGGGCAGGTCGCCCTGGTGACCGGGGCCAGCCGCGGCATCGGCGCTGCCATTGCGCTTGAGCTGGCGGCTGCCGGGGCCACCGTGGTGGTCAACTACGCCAGCTCCCCAGGCGGTGCCGCCGCTGTGGTGGCCCAGATCGAGGCGGCGGGCGGTAAAGCCTGGAGCCACCAGGCCAACGTGGCCGATGAAGAGCAGGTCGAGGCCATGGTCAAGGCGGTGCTCGAGCGCGAAGGCCGCCTCGATGTGCTGGTCAACAACGCCGGCATCACCCGCGATGGGCTGTTGATGCGCATGAAGACCCCCGACTGGCAGAGCGTCATCGACCTCAACCTCACCGGGGTGTTTCTGTGCACCCGCGCCGTCAGCCGCTCGATGCTCAAAGCTCGCGCCGGGCGCATCATCAACATCACCTCGGTGGTGGCCCTGTTCGGCAACCCCGGCCAGGCCAATTACAGCGCCGCCAAGGCCGGTGTGATCGGTCTGACCCGCAGCAGCGCTGCCGAGTTCGCCAGCCGCGGTGTCACGGTCAATGCGGTTGCCCCGGGCTTCATCGACAGCGACATGACCAAGGAGCTCGACAAGGAGCCGATCCTGGCGGCCATCCCTTTGGGCCGCATGGGCACCACGGCCGAGGTGGCCGGTGCGGTGCGCTTCCTGGCGGCCGATCCGGCAGCGGCATACATGACCGGCCAGGTGCTGCAGGTCGATGGCGGCATGGTGATGCGCTGATCAGGAGGGACTCAGTTCGTCGCGCAACTTGCGGATGCGCTGCAGCAGCTTCAGCCTGCGGCTGCGCGCGGTGATGGTCAGAAACACCCGCACCGGGACATACACCAGGGCCATGAGCAGCCCAACGGCTGTGATCGCGATGAACACCAGGGGGTTGGCGCTGGGCAGCCCGGCTCCCAAAGCCTCTTCCGCCGCTGTTTCGAGTGCGTTCTGCAGCAGATCCTCCATGGCCAGACCCTATCGAGGCTCAGGGGGCTCCGCATCCTGTGCGGCATCGAGATTCGGCTTTCCCCACCAGCCAGGCGCTCCCTCGTCATGGGAGCCTGTGGCCAGCTCATTGCACTCGCCGGCCCATGGCCAAGTTGATTCGCTTCTCTGACCAGTCGCGCGCCTCGCTGGAGCGAGGTGTCAACGCCCTGGCCGATGCGGTCAAGGTGACGATCGGCCCCCGCGGCCGCAACGTGGTGCTCGAAAAGAAATATGGCGCCCCCGACATCGTCAACGACGGCGTCACCATCGCCAAGGAGATCGAGCTCGACGATCCCTTTGAAAACCTGGGCGCCAAGCTGATGCAGCAGGTCGCCTCCAAGACCAAGGACACCGCCGGCGACGGCACCACCACCGCCACGGTGCTGGCCCAGGCCCTGGTGCGCGAAGGTCTGCGCAATGTGGCCGCAGGCGCCAGCCCCATGGTGCTGCGCAAGGGCATGGACAAAGCGGTGGCCCAGGTGGTTGCAGGCCTGCAGCAGCGCGCCCAGGCGGTGTCCGGTGATGCCATCCGCCAGGTGGCAACTGTGAGCTCCGGCGGCGATGCCGAGATCGGTCAGATGATTGCCGAGGCCATGGCCAAGGTCACAGCTGATGGTGTCATCACCGTTGAAGAAAGCAAAAGCCTGGCCACCGAACTCGAGGTGACCGAAGGCATGGCGTTTGATCGCGGTTATGCCTCGCCCTATTTCATCACCGACCAGGACCGCCGCGAGTGCGTGTTCGAAAACCCTTTGGTGCTGATCACCGACCGCAAGATCAGTGCCGTGGCCGATCTGGTGCCGGTGCTCGAGGCCGTCACCCGCAGCGGCCGGCCGCTGTTGATCCTCTGCGACGACATCGACGGAGAGGCCCTGGCCACCCTGGTGGTCAACAAGAACCGCGGCGTGCTCCAGGTGGCAGCGGTCAAGGCACCGGGTTTCGGGGACCGTCGTAAGGCCATGCTGGCCGATATCGCCATTTTGACCGGCGCCTCGTTGGTCAGCGAAGACCGCGCCATGACCCTCGACAAGGTGGGCCTGGGCGATCTCGGCAGCGCCCGCACGATCACGATCACCAAGGACGACACCACCATCGTGGCCAGCGGCGATCACCAGGGGGCCGTCAACGACCGGGTCGCCGCGATCAAGCGTGAGCTCGAGGCCACCGACTCCGACTACGACAAAGAGAAGCTCAACGAGCGCATTGCCAAACTCGCCGGCGGTGTGGCCGTGATCAAGGTGGGTGCCCCCACCGAAACCGAGCTCAAGAACCGCAAGCTGCGCATCGAGGATGCCCTCAATGCCACACGCTGCGCCATCGAAGAGGGCATCATTGCCGGCGGCGGCACCACCTTGCTGGAGCTGGCTGGCGAACTCGACGGCCTGGCCGCGTCCTGCAGTGGTGACGAGCGCACTGGTGTCGAAATCGTGCAGCGTGCCCTCAGCGAACCGGTGCGCCAGATCGCCAACAACGCCGGCGCCGACGGTGCCGTCGTCGCCGCTGAGATCCAGCGCCTGGGCAAGGGCTTCAACGCCGCCAGTGGCGTTTACGAAGACCTGTTGGCCGCCGGCATTCTTGATCCGGCCAAAGTCGTGCGTCTGGCCCTGCAGGATGCCGTGTCCATCGCCGGCCTGCTGATCACCACCGAAGCGGTGATCGCCGACAAACCCGAGCCCCCTGCACCCCCCGCCGGTGGCGGCGGCATGGATGGCATGGGCGGTATGGGAGGAATGGGTGGCATGGGTGGCATGGGCATGCCCGGCATGATGTGAGTCAGGCCAGGGCCTTGCAGTAGGCGGCCACCTGCAGGTCGATGCCGCTGATGGCGGTGCCGACCACCACCGCATCGGCACCCAGCTCCAGCGCTCGGCGTGCCTGGTCGGCGCTGGCGATGCCGCCTTCGCAGATCAGGCTGATGCTAGGCGGTAACTGGCTGCTGAGCTGGGGCAGCAGCTCCCAGGCCGGGGGCTTCTGCCCTGCCGTGGTCTCGGTGTAGCCAAACAGGGTCGTGCCCACCCAGGTGCAGCCCAGCTCGGCCGCCCGCAAGCCGTTGGCGACGCTGTCGACATCAGCCATCAGCGGCGCGCCCAGCTCAAGGCGGGCGCGCTTGATCAGCTCTGGCAGCTCCTGTGCATCAGGCCTGCGACGCTCGGTCGCATCCAGGGCGATCACATCGGCGCCGGCGGCCCAGACTGCGCTGATTTCCCCCCAGCCGGGCGTGATGTACACCGGGCTGTCTGGGTAGGTGCGTTTCCACAGGCCGATGATCAGTGCGTCTGGGCAGCGCCGCCGCACGGCCCCGATGTGCTCGGGGCTCTCCAGCCGGACCCCGCTGGCCCCATTGGCCAGGGCCGCTTCGGCCATGGCTGCGATCACATCCGGATGGCGCAGGGGAGATCCTTCCGGTGCCTGAACCGAAACGATCAGGCCCGAGGCGCGCGCCGGTACCCGCGTTTCAGGC